>JAHEAM010000180.1 GCA_024642765.1 Planctomycetaceae bacterium | reverse complement strand
AAATATGGTGCTTAAATTCAGGAAGAATATCAATCATTTCATTCAAAGATTTACGGTTTTTTGATCTGCCTAGTTGAATTCGATTTTGTCTGAGACTAGCCTCATGAACAGTTGAATGTTCGTCTTTAAGATGGTGGAATCCAAAAACATGAATCAGTTCCAGTCAAAAACCGCTGAGGAAATCATCAAGGATTTGGTGGCAGAAGGCAAAGTATCAACGGAGGCTGTCCAGGCCCTCGATAAACATTTGAACGCCGATTGGATTATCACGGCGGACGAAGCCGAAATGTTGTTTCGTATCAATAAACTCGTTGGTAGAAATGATGAAAACTGTGAGACTTGGACGGAGCTATACGTTAACGCAATTGCACGGTTCGTCGTTTATGACCTGAACACGCCCGGCGAAGTTTCCGCAGATGAAGCTGAGTGGATTCAAAAGCATATATCGCGCGACGGCGAAATGTCTCCAAGTGACATTAAGTTGTTGCAGTATATACGTCGCCACGCGACGACAATCTGCGATTTGATGCAACCGCTTTTCAGTGCCGCGGATGCCAACCTTTCCGATTGATCCACTCCGTTTAGCGTCACACGCAACAAGATGGCAAAGAGAGTACACACCATACACACCACTGGCGTTTTGGCAGCGCGGTTTGTGGCGTTTTTGCGCGGTGTCAACCTTGGGAACCGAACGGCAAGAAGTCCGCAATTGATTGAAGCGTTTTCGGCAGTCGGCCTCCAGAATGTCAAGACTTTTTTGGCGAGTGGGAACGTTGTGTTTGAAACGCCCCGTAAAGATCAGGTCGGTCTGCGAAAGGAAATCGAAGGACAATTACTCAATACGCTTGGTTTCGCATCAAGAACTTTTCTACGCGGTTACACGCAAATCAAAGTAATCGCCGAAGCGAATCCATTTAAACTAAACGTTACTCAGCAAAAAACGTTTACGACACATGTTGGCTTTTTAGATAAACCCGCAACCGTCGAAATGAAGAAAAGTATTGCTGATTTGCGCAGTGACTACGACGATTTTGCATTTTCTGGTAGTGAAATCTGGTGGCTCTGTCGCGGGCCAAAAATCAGCGACTCGGAGCTGTTTCAGGGCAATAAACTAGAAAAAGCGATCGCTGTCCCCAACTCAATGCGCAATCAACGAACGCTCAAACGACTTGCGGACAAATTTGCGGATTGAACTTTCTTTGATGAGCTCTTCTGCATTTGCTCAATGCCTCCCAAGATGGTACGAGACTAATTTTGAGAGAGTTTGGCTTTCATCGAGGATATCCGGAGCCAGAAAAAGGAATTAAAGGAATTCCCCTAGCTGTAACTGCTTTTGAATTCATCACCCGCTGGATCTTTGTGAAGTGCCAAGGAGCAAAGGCAGATTACGACTCCGATGGCGCCGATTGGCCAAAAGAGGCCGGGGATTTCGGGGCTGCGGGTCCAGTCAATGGCCAGGCCGATCAGAGGGGCGCTCACGAAAGTCGCAAGACCTTGAGCTTGGCTTTCGATCGATAGAATTGTGGCACCTTCCGCTGCTTCGGCGGCGTCATCAAAACGACTGATCAGTATTGGACGCCAAATGTTCAATAGAACTGTTAAGCACAGAAAAACGAAAACGACGACGGCAGCCCAGCCCAATAAATCGCTGGCAGTCAGGACGAGAAATAGGGCCCCCTGAGCTCCTCACAAAAAATGCGAAGCGGCGTCTGGCGAGCCAAGGCGTTTTTCAATTCGATGTGCATTGCGACTTGCGTAACTCGATAGTAAAAACATGACGGGATAGAGAATGCCAACCAACAGCGCCGTTTGCCAAATCGTTTGACTTTCGTCCTCACGTGAAAGTTCTGGTGTTGTGTGCAAAAAAAACGAGACGGCCAAGGCCAACACTGCCGCTTGTAAATAGTCTTTCGTCGCCGTCACATAGCCCTCCCATCCCATCGATTCCAACATGAGTCGCCGCAATCGTCGTGCAGCTACTGCTTTGCGCAGTGAACCAAATGCCAATTGGATAGACTTTTGCAAGTTGCTGCTGCGTTCATGTTTGCCGTCTAGCTCCGATGGATAACCCAAGAAGTTGATGATGTTGGCAATATAAGGGATTGTTGCGAACAAAAAAATGAGTTGGTAGTTTTGAGTTGCTAAGACGCAGGCCGCCGCAATCACGCCGGACACTGCCGAACCAATTTGGCTCCAACTACGCGTGTAACCATAAATTTCAGTGCGCTCTGAGGTGCGATCTTTGATTCGCAGCCATTCAAAAATCATGGACTTGTGCGTGCCGGTTCGAAAGCTGTCGCCAATTGCGAAAACCATCATTGCACCGCAAAGAAAATAGAAATTTGTTGCAAAAGCCAGCATCACGAAACTGGCAATGTAAGCGACAAACGAAACAATCATGCTGAGGCGGCGACTCCAGCCGTCAGCGACCGCTCCAGTTGGAATTTCAAGAAAGTTCGTCGTGAGTTCGCGTACCGATACCAATACGCCAATTTGAAAAAAAGTTAAGCCTCGATCCAAAAAGGCGAGCAGCATGAATGGCTCGAAATACCTTTGGTTTTTCAGGAAACCGTATAGGCAGAATCTGAAAAGCATTCCTTACTTCCTTCGCCGCCATTATTTGCGTCTAAAGCACCTGCAACCTGCACTCGTCGATTAGAACCGCGAGGATTACAGTGTCGTTGTTTTCAACGCGGGGGCGCCGTCGGTTTTTGATTGCCAACGATTCCAGTATGTATGCTCCAAGTTGGAAACTTGTGTGTTTGCAACAGGTGTTCTGATTTGATCGGCAGCAGCACCCGGTACACAAAATCATTCAATTATTTTCTTGGCTTCTAACTGGCATCGGCTCTTTGGCCACTACTTCGCAGAAACAAACAACTCATTCACGCGATTCCAATTGACGACATTGAACCAAGCCGTAATGTAATCCGCACGTTTGTTTTGGTACTTGAGATAGTAGGCATGCTCCCAGACATCGATGCCGAGAAGCGGAACCAGACCGTTATTGACCGGATTGTCTTGGTTGGCAGTTCCCACACATGAAAACTTCCTGTTTGCGTCCATCACGAGCCAACCCCAACCGCTGCCGAATTGCCCGGCGGCTTTGGCGGTAAATTGTTTCTTGAATTCGTCCATGCTGCCGAAACCGTCGTTGATTGCTTTGGTAACCGCGTCACTTGGTTTACCTGTTTTGCCTGCAGGGGCCATCATTGTCCAGAACAGACTGTGATTGAAATGACCACCACCGTTGTTGCGGACGGCTGTTTGGATCGCCTCAGGAAGTTCTTTGTAGTTTGCGACGATTTCCTCGATCGGTTTCTTTTGCCAATCAGGTGCGCTGTCATTGAGGGCCGCGTTCAGTTTGGCGACGTAGCCGGCGTGATGTTTGTCGTGATGTATCTTCATCGTCTCTGAATCGATATGCGGCTCAAGGGCATCGTATCCGTAAGGCAATTCAGGAAGTGTCATATCGACTCGGACACCTGCCAATGAAAACTTGGCCAATGCCAGTGTTGCACCACCAGCAGCTACACCAACCATCATGTTTCGTCGCGTAATCATTTTGTGTCTCCTTGAGGAAAACGGATTATTTCGAATGACCCTAACGCCAATCGATTTTGAGAAAGCACAAGTGACCAACGGCTGTCACTCAATATCTCTTGTTTCTGTACGTTCTCAAGATTGTAACAGTTTTCCAGCGAAGGCATTTGTCGGTCTGGATACTGAGGAGATAGAAATCGAAAAAAACAGCGATATCGTTTTGCCTGCTCACATTTTGTTTTTCATTCAAATAGAATGGAGCTAACCGAATGCCGGTAGTTAACGCGTTGCCGAAGGCCAAATCGAAATTGGAGATCTCTAGTGATACAGAAATTCTCACGTCGACAGTTTTTAAATTCTTCCGTACAGATATCTGCCGGGCTTGCTGCGGTCCTGTACGCTGGCAATGGTTGGGCAAGGCCATCGCGGTCACCCAACGAACGTTTGAATTTGGCGGCCGTTGGTGTTGCCAACAAAGGCAAACACAACATCGACGAGCTCAAGGGACAAGACTGGGTTGCCTTTTGCGATGTCGACGAGAATTTCTTAAATAGTTCTGCTGCCGAATTTTCGGGTGTTCGCAAGTTTCGAGACTTCCGAAAAATGTTCGATGAGATGTCGGAAAGTATCGATGCCGTTGTCGTATCGACGGCCGACCACACGCATGCTCCCGTGACTTCGATTGCCTTGGATTTAGGCAAGCATGTTTATTGTGAGAAACCGCTTACGCATACTGTCGCCGAGGCTCGTGCCATTTCGCAATTGGCCGCATCGAAAAAAGTCGCGACACAAATGGGAATTCAAATTCACGCAGGCGACAACTATCGCCGAGTGGTAGAACTCATTCAGGGAGGTGCGATCGGTAAGGTTAACAAAGTTTATACCTGGTGCAACAAAGGTTGGTCGGATGGTCGCTTTCAAAAAGGCATTCACGCTCAACCGCAAAATCTCGATTGGAATTTATGGTTGGGCCCAGCCATGGATCGGCCCTACTATCCTCAAATTCATCCTGCCGATTGGCGACGCTTTTGGGACTTTGGTTCGGGTACGTTTGGCGATATGGCTTGTCATATCATGGACTTGCCGTATTGGGCTCTCAATTTGCAGCATCCTTCACGCATACGTTGCGAGGGCCCTGATCGTCATCCCGATGGTGCTCCTAAATGGTGCCGTGCCCAATACGAGTTTCCGATGTCCGATGGCACAAAAGTTGATTTTCATTGGGCCGATGGTGGAGAGAATTTTGACTTTGTAAAGCAAACGAACGACGCGGATGGAAAGTCTTTGGCTGAGTGGGGAATCGGTGCATTGTTTGTTGGTGACAAGGGAATGTTAGCGGCTGACTATGGTCGCCGGCACCTGTTGCCAACGGGACAATTTGAAGGATTTAAAGCTCCCGAACCTACGATCGAAGCGTCCGTTGGACATTGGAACGAATGGGTTAACGCCTGCAAAACCGGTTCACCAACCAGTTGCAATTTCGACTATGCGGCGCGTCTAACAGAGACTGTACTGTTGGGAATCGTTGCCTATCGTAGCGGAAGCGATATTGAATGGGACGCAGCAAACCTAATCGCGAAAAATAATGAGCGAGCTCAGCAATTCGTTTCGAAGGAATATCGGAAAGGATTCGAGGTTGTCGGGTTAAACACCACGGTTTAGTCTTTCCGTTGATTTATTCGTGCAGTTTCGGGCTAGTCGACCCGCTAGTTTGGTGGAGGTTCAACTAAACGCTCGGCAGCCCGAGCACGCGTCGCCAAGCGCTGATTTGCCCAAAGTGTTGATTCTCGTGCAGTAGCATCAGATACGGCAAAGCAATTCCAGCCCGTGGCATTACCGGTTGCCAGCGAGGCAACATGACATCGTTTTCGAAAATCGAATCGTCGGCCGCTGCGAGTTGTGTTGCGACACGCTCGTGTCCCGCAACAAATGAGCCCATCAAATCCGCTTTGGCTGCGTAAGTATTGCGGTCAATTTCAGGTTTGGACAACATGCCAAACTCATGTTCCCTCGGATCATCAAAAGGCTTTTTGTCGATGATGGAGCTGATAATTGGCAAATAGACATTCAAGTGCGAAAGCACCCAGGCAGCATGATTCACAGGCGCTGTTCCCGCACACACCGGTTGCGCTACCATTTGGTCTTCCGACAAATCGGCCACCAAACGTTGTCCGTAATCAAGGTTTTTCTTCCAGCCGTAAATTAGCCCGTCGATAATGGTTGACATCGATTACAATTCCTTTTTTAGCGTTTAATAAGAAGCGCGCCGCAAACAAATTTTTGTTAAGACATCAATTTATTCGACTCGCGATCGATTGGATCGCCAAGGCCCCTTGGTGCAGAAACGTTCTGTTAACAAAGGAAATGTACATTGGCAAAATCGAAGATGAAAATAGTACCTGGCGACACGGTCGGATCGGCGAGTCGGCTTTTGGATGAGCTCAAGAAGCACATTCGCCCTGACAAGGCAGCGTTTCTGCCGCGATTTTTCAAGACAGGGCCGGGTGAATATGGCGAAGGCGATCGGTTCTTGGGAGTCATGGTTCCGGATCAGCGCAACGTCGCGCGGAATTTCCGGACCTTAAATCAAAAGGAAATGAGTCGGGCTCTCGATTCACCATGGCATGAGGTTCGGTTGACGGCGCTGTTTATTTTCGTGTGGCAGTTCGGCCGGGCCGATGAAAAATCGCGAAAGGAGCTAATCCAGTTTTATTTGCAAAACACTCAGGGCATTAACAATTGGGATCTTGTGGATACATCTGCCCCCCAGTCGCTGGGAATATTTGTCCTGGAAAACCCAAAAGAGAGAAGAATCCTTTATCGACTTGCGAAGTCGAAAAACCTCTGGGAGCAGCGAATGGCTGTAGTGTCGACGTTGCCTTGTATCAAACAGGGCGAATTCGGTGATATTTTGAAGTTGAGCGAGCAGTTCTTGAGTCATAAGCATGACTTGATACACAAGGCGACGGGCTGGATGCTTCGTGAAGCAGGCCAAAGGGATCTTAAGGTTCTCGTATCCTTTTTAGAGTCGCACTCGAAAGAAATGCCGCGGACCATGCTGCGCTATTCGATTGAAAAACTCCCAGAATTCATGCGGAAAATCTTCATGAAACGATAGTACACGCCCGCGAATCGGCTCAATCTGCCCGTTTGCTGGCGGCCCCAGGCCAAGTTTTGCAAAATGTCGGCCTGAAATCGGCATTTTTCGCTGGTTTGGCCCTAGACAAAACGCCTTCAAATGCCGATATTGTTTCACTCGTAGGACGGCCAAGTCGTTGGGTTGAAGCCGTTCGAAATAGATTTTTGTAAAATAACACTTCGATCGTCAATCATGCCAAATATCAAAAGTGCCAAGAAACGGATGAAGCAAGCCAAGGTTCGTCAGGCTCGCAATCGCTCTATCAAAGGTGAACTTCGCACACTTTCACGTCAGGTTTTGGAATCTGTTTCAGCTGGCAATATTGACGAAGCTGAGACTCGATTGAAGGTTGTCAGCAAGCGATTGAACCAAGCGGGCTCAAAAAGCGTTCTGCACAAAAACGCTGCTGGTCGCCGTACATCTCGCTTGAGCCACGCAATCAAGACTGCGAAGCAGAAATAGGTAAGTAGGCAAGACTGCGAAGCAGAAATAGGTTTAGGTAATTCTGCGAAGCAGAATGCGGTCGAGACGTGAGGCCCTGCATTTGGGGCCTTCTAAAAGCCCCTCTTTCAACGAAAAGCTATGCATCAAAGCAATGGCTATCTCGAATAAATGCCAAAGCTATGCTGACAAGGCTACCGGCAACATGGGAGTCGGATGGCCACGTGGGGGTTACCTTCTCGTTACCGTTTAGAAAATACTCGAATTGCCAATTCGTATTCTTAACGGTGGAAGACTAACGCTTAGGTTTTCGAGCACCTGTTTTGGCGCTGAATTCTTTGACTTAAAACGACTGCTAGGGCTAGAAGTTTTCTTAGTACCGACTCGTTTTGTTTCCGGACGGGTT
>JAHEAM010000179.1:1352-7534 GCA_024642765.1 Planctomycetaceae bacterium | reverse complement strand
CCTCGATGGGTGTGGTGTTCACGTCGTTGTTCGCGCTGGGCTTGCTGATGATTGTACAGACGGAAGACTCGGTTGATTTGGATCCAGGCTGTGTGTTGTACGGTGCGATAGAATTCACGCCGTTAGACTTGGTTCCGATTGGTGGCATTTTGGTCCCCCGTGTTGTGGTGACGTTAGGAATTGTCTTGCTGGTGAATCTGTTGTTTGTCATCGCGTTTTTCAAGGAGTTGCGCATCAGCGCATTCGATCCGGCTTTGGCAACAACATTGGGAATCAACGCGACGCTGATGCACTATTTGCTGATGACGTTAGTTGCGGTAACGGCGGTTGCTAGTTTCGAGAGCGTCGGGAATATTTTGGTCGTGGCCATGTTTGTTGTTCCAGCTGCTGCTGCGTTGCTGATTACCGATCGATTAACTGTGATGGTTGTTGTGAGCGCGTTGATTGCCGCATGCAGTGCTGTGTTGGGGCATTTGCTGGCGATTATTGTGCCAACTTGGTTCGGGTTTCGCAGCACGTCGACCGCCGGAATGATGGCAGTTGCGGTGGGTTTGTTGTTTTTGTTAGCGACGGTTTTGGCACCGAAACATGGCGTGCTGTTCAGCTGGTTGCGACGTCGCAGTGTAGCAAGGCAGATTTTGTCGGAGGATATTTTCGCTTACTTGTACCGTCACGAAGAACGCCGGTCCGCTGAGGCAGTCACACTCTCACAACTATGCGAATTTTTGTTGTGCTCGGAGCCGCTGGCTCGACGTGTGCTGCAAAGCGAAGTTGCTGGCGGAAAGATTTCGGTTTCAAATGCTGGCTACCAATTGACGGCACCCGGTCGTTTGCGAGCACAGGAGTTAGTGCGTTCGCATCGCCTGTGGGAAAGTTATCTGGTGAAAGAACTGGATCTGCCGACGGATCGCATACACGACAAGGCCGAAAAGCTCGAGCATGTAACGGATCGCGAATTGCGCGCGAAGCTCGATGCAGCGACAGCCAATGAAACGGATCCGCACGGTAGCCCGATTCCGCCAGAAGGTAGGTAAACTTGAGCCGAATCGAACTGCGGTCTGGGCCGGAAGCGAAGAAGTTTTCGGTAGTTTTTGAGCTACTAGCCGGCGGCATTTTCAAGACGTGCCCGTGAATCACGCAAATTTGGATTACGGTTAGCGGTTAAATAGTCTTGTTTTTCACCGAAAGAAAGAGCGGTAGGGCCCCTGTAGGCGTCCGAGCCCAACCCTACCGCAAGCCAAATTCGTTGCTCCCCAGTAACGAATCCAGCCAAGTAAAGTTAGTTCGCGGATTGCACTCCGTCCAAATTCCAGTCGAGACCTATATCAAAATTAATGGCCGAGTGAGTCAAGGCTCCGACGCTTATTCGGTCTATTCCGGTTTTGGCGATTGCAGCAATCGATTGAAGGTTGATACCGCCGGAGGCTTCTAGTTCAACAGTTGGGGCCAATTGGTTTCGCAATTCAACGGCCTTAGTGAGTTCTTCAACATTCATGTTGTCAAGCAAGATCATGTCGGGCTTTAGCGGTAGCGCGTTTTTAAGTTGTTCTAAATGATCAACTTCGATTTGTATTGGAGTCTTCAATCCATGTGGCAGATCCGCTGCGTTTTCGATTACCCAGTTTTGGGCATTGGCGATTGCCAGGGCAACAACGTTATCGTCTTGCGGTTCGGCTTGCGCCAACATTGCCAAATGATTGTCTTTGATCAAGATCGCATCAAACAATCCCATACGATGATTGACTCCCCCGCCGCAGCGGACTGCGTACTTTTCAAGCCGCCGCCAGCCGGGAGTTGTTTTACGCGTGTCGTAAAGTTTGGCGGAGGTACAAGCGATGAGTTCTGCAAACTTAGCGGTTAACGTTGCGATGCCACAGAGTCGTCCGATAAAATTGAGACACGTGCGCTCGACGAGCAAAATCTCACGAGCGTCTCCCGATATTTTCGCAAGCCGTTGCCCTTTCTTAAGCGGTTCCCCATCCTGTACGTAAATGTCTAGTGACAGTTCATTCGCAACGTTCGCAAGCACGCGTTTTATTACAGCAATGCCGCACATCACTCCCGCGCCCCGAGCAATGAACGATGCCGAACCGTTCACCATGTTTTTAAAAAGGGATCGCGACGTGCAATCGACTCCCTCGCGTAAGTCTTCCTGCAATGCCGATTCAATTAGGCGATCCAAATCAGCAAGCGTCTCAGTGTCTAAAGACAAAATCGGCATGTAGTGTCCAAGGAATTCTTTTTCGGGTCAGATAGGCCGCTTTGAATGATTCTACAACAGTTACTCAAGGCCCAATTCGTGGATGTCGGTTAACGCATGAAGTTGGACGCCGATGGCTTGCATTTTTTCTGTGCCTCCTTGGAGGCGATCAACGATAGTGATGCAGTGTTCAACGATGAGTCCCGCATCGCGAGCGCGTGCAATTGCCAGGATAGAGCTGCCGCCGGTGGTTATGACATCTTCGACAATTACGGCAGAATCGCCGGGAGTGACTGGGCCTTCGACTGTTTTCCCGGTGCCGTGGGCTTTCGGTTCCTTGCGTACCATAAAGCCTTTTAGATCAAGACCTTGTTGAAACGCACAGGTCACGATCGCGGCCGTAATAGGGTCGGCGCCAATTGCCATGCCGCCAACCAATTTCGGCATGCCGATCGCTTCCATTTTGGCAATCATTCCCCGTGCGATCTCGTTGGCACCCTCGCCTGTCAGAGTCAGGTTCCGGCAGTCCAAATAGTATTTCGCCATTTTTCCTGACGCGAGCTTGAATTCCCCGAACTTGAGGGCGTGTTCCTGTATCAACTCTTTGAGTCGATGGTTGTTATATTGAGCGTTTGGCATTTCGGTTTCCATCGGAAGGTACATTCGATGGTCCATTATGTCGATTTTAGACAAACATTTCGAGCCTAGAGAGTGACGATTTGAGCGAAGAAAATTTCTTGCCCTGCGGCAGATCAGCGATAGTGATTTCGATTGATGGCGTTGGTGCTCGCTATTTGGGTGCCTATGGTAACACGAGTCTGCCGACGCCGGGAATCGATCGGATGGCAAGCCGTGCGTTGCTGTTTGAGACGGCGCTGGCCGGTCGATTTTCAAGCGATCCCGTGCATTGGGATTGGGATCAACTCAGTGAAATCCAAGATGTTATTCCAGGCACGTTGCGACTTGTGACCGACTGCGAACGCGTTGGTCAGTGGGCAGAAGTGCTTTTTGACGAAGTCGAAGTGGTTGCCTATGAGACGGCATTAACGACTGCAGCGAGCTTTATCGAAACGAACCTGGCTAAGTTTTTTAGCGTGGCTCTCGATCGAGCGATGAAAGTTGCGGACGGCGACCTGTTGGTTTTGCATTGCCGTGGGCTTTATTCAGAATGGGATGCCCCACTTGAGTATCGAGAACAATTGCGTGGCGACGACGATCCGCCTGTTCCAACAGGCGTCACGCTAGAAGAAGAACGAATGGATGACGTGTTGACGCTAGATTCCGCTTTGGCCTGGCAACAAGCTTATGGGGCCCAACTGAGAGTGCTCGATGAGTGCATCGATCTGTTTCTCGACGAAGTGGAGCAAGTTGCAGATGACAATTTGCAATGTCTGATTTGTTTGACTTCGCCCAGGGCTTACCCCATTGGCGAACACAATTTGATCGGTGATAGGGACGCTTGCTTGTTCGATGACTCGCTGCACGTGCCTTTGTTGATTCAATTTCCAGGTACGCCCGTTGGATATCGCTGTCAACAACTTGTGTACGCAAACCACTGGATCGATTGGATTTCTCATTGGTTTTTAAATCAAGCCCTGGTAGTGCCAAGCCTCTTGCCCGACTACGAACGAGAATTCTTGATTTGCTATGATGAAAATGAACAGGTTGCTATACGGACGCATCGCTGGAAACTGATCGCAGATCACGACAAACGGCAGTTGTATGCGAAACCCGACGATCGTTGGGAAAAAAATGATGTTGCCAACCGATGCCCTGATGTGCCTCAACAGCTGTTAGATTTAGCAGAACCAAGCGACGAAGCCAATTGAAGCCAGAGTCTAAATAGGTTTCTTGCTAGCAGCGAAATCGAGAAGTGTAGGCAACAGGTTGGGGCTGAACACGCAAACCCGGCATTTCTGAGCTGGGTGACTCTGATTTGATCTGGTTCTGAGTGTTGCGGCTTGGTAATGTTCCTGGCTGCCTCGTGTGTGCGATCTGTGGGACGTGAAGGATCGCATGACACGGCCTCGTGGATGTTCCAACTTAGGAATTGGGTTAGTAACTCGAAAGCCTGGCACTCCAACGCGTTTTTTGCCAGTTCTAATGTCGGACAGGATTGACCGCTCGACCCTTAAATCAGGGTTGGATGAGACGTTAGACGTTTAGTTAGCATGCACAAAAAAGAAACTGTTTGGCAACGAGTGCCGAACGAATAGCAGTCCCTGACACAACATTTTTAAGTCTTCACATGTTCGACGGACAAGGAAGTCCGAATCGTGACTCACGTTACCGCCGCGCCTCAAGCGCGAATGCGTGGGCAATGCTGTGGACTATGGTTCTGCTTTTATTTGTTTCGTTCTCCAGCGTCAGCCGAGCTTGCAAGCTGGAATTTGGCACTAGGACTGAAACGGGGGCAGCAGAGATCCCAAAAACGACACACAAGATGCGACTTCGAGTCACTTGGGGTGGCGGTGTTGAGAAGCCATGGCGCATTGTCTTGAAAACAAAAGACGCGACCATCTCACACCCACGACTGTTGGGTTTGGCAGCCGATGCACCTGGTGTAATTTCAACGGGTGACAATGAATGGGCAATCGCGAGCAACTCCCCCAACAATTATGGTGGGATCGATTTCGACATCGAAGGCTATTCCAATTCCCACATCTCGATCGAAGTCTTCGAAGATGGGACGCTCCTACAAACGTTTTTTCACACAGCTCAATTGGAAGATCTGAAGGTTGATCCATTGAATGAGCCGTTGGACGACCAACAAAACCGACTCGTCGTTTCGCGAATACCAGGAGATACATTCGACGTTGATATCAATCGTCCTCACGTACTATTCGATCCCAGCGAAGCGTGGAATCTGAAAATTCGCCCTCGCTTGACTGCATTCGGGGCGAATCAAAAAATGCGTTTGCACGTGCGGGTTACTAGGGCCCGCGAGTCATCCGTCATCTTGGATCATGTTTGGCAGGACGTGATTTTCGACCAATGGGGAAACGCTGACACTTCGGATATCGCTCTCAACGTTCCGAATACGGAAGGCGTTTACGATCTCAACATCACGCTTGAATCGCCGTGGTATCAAGCCAAACTGTCATCGGATCGCGCTAGTCGCAAGATTCAATTCGTCGTGATTGATGGAGATGTGAAACCCGCGAGCACAAGTCGCGATTCGTGGACGCTAGTCTCGACGCTCCAGCCCTCAAATGAGCTCGACCAAGCGGCAGGAGCAGACACCTGGAGCATGTTGCCATCGACGTTCAAGACATTGCTGCCTTCCAAGCCGTCGTCAAAATCAGAACTTGTTTTGGCGCCCGGCGACTGGAAAGCGATTCCCTTAGACGTGTCCGAGACAGGGCGTCCATATCGAGTTCGCGTCAAACTTGAATCAAATGGTTCCGCTGGATTTAGTATCTTGCAGCCCAATGAGAGTGGGCACATTTCCAATTTTGGTTTTAACTCAGGCCTCGCGTTTACGACTGAGCGATCGTGGTTGATCGAGGAAAGTGAATTGTCTCATTCGCACGAATTTCAATTTTGGGCAACGACGCGACAGCCGTTCTTGATCGTTACGAATAACAGCAATACCGAGTCGATGACGTTGGGTGACGTGGTTGTTGAGCAAGGCCCCTCGCGTCTGGCATCTGCCTTGCCGTCGCAGGCGACGCGAGACACTCGCAGCCATTTAGCATTTTTTGAGTTGCCGCTGTTTGCCGAAAACTTCGCTGGCGAAAAGTATTATGATCGCGGATCGGGCCAGACGTTGGATGATTGGGAAACGTTTTATTCGAGTGCGGAACGTTTGATACAACACCTAAAGTCATCCGGTTACACAGGTACGATGCTAACGGTCAACGCCCAAGGTGGCACGATCTATCCGAGCGAGCGGTTGTTGACCTCGCCGCGATTTGATTCAGGGGTCTTTTTCTCGACTGGCCAGGATGTCGTTCAGAAAGACGTCTTAGAAATGTTGTGT
>JAHEAM010000179.1:0-1342 GCA_024642765.1 Planctomycetaceae bacterium | reverse complement strand
GGATGTTTGACCGCGAGGAGTTGACTCTTGTGCCAACGCTTTGTCTCGCTGATCCATTACCCGAACTCGAACAACGAGCGTCGATGGAAAAAGAAGGCGACGATTTGTTTCTTGCTGACTATCGAGGTCAACGCGCGACGCCCAACGGCACCATGCCACGCTATCATGCTATTTCAACGTCAGTGCGTGATGCTGTGAACAATGCGATCGCCGAGCTGTCGCAACGATATGCTGGGCACGAATCGTTTCAGGGCGTTTCACTGGTTAGTCGAGGCGATACATGTGTTTTATTGCCCGGCCGAAAATGGGGTTATGATCGCGCAACCGTGCAGCGATTCTACGCGGAAGGTCTCCCCGGAATCACGAGACCCAATCCCGAAGATTCGCACGAGCAATTAATCCGAAGTGTGCTGGGACAACATTTTGCGCAATGGAGTAAATGGCGTTGCCAAAAAATTGCCGAAAACATTGCGACCTGGGAGCGTACGCTAAAATCGCATAGTCCGAATGCCAAATTGTATCTCGCGAGTATCGATCCGTTTCGGATTGGCGATGTTCATCATTCGATGACGCCATCACTGCATGAAACGGTCAATCTCGAGGAATCGCTACACGACATCGGGTGGGATTTTGCAGAAATCCAACGTACTTCAAGCGCTGTGATATTGCGTCCACATCGCCAGGCTCCGTTCGAGTCCATTGCGGCACAGCGGGTGGATGTTCATTCCGAACAATCGCCATATTGGGAATCGACGGCTGTAGACGCAAGCTTTGGCGATTTGTTTTATCGCCGTGATTCGTGGGTTCACTTTCAAGACTTGCCGAATCGCCTGACCAACTACCAAGGTCCGCAGGAAGCCTACCGATTTCAGTCATCGGCTCCGCGCGGAATTTTCGCACGTCAACATTTGGCCGAAGCCTTGTATCGATTCGACACGCCTCAATTGGTTGAAGGCGGCTGGACGTTGAACTTGGGAGACATACGCTCCACGAGAGAATTCTTCGCCGCCTATTTGCAACTCCCCAAAGAGCGGTTTCAAGACACCTCGACGTCGCAACCCGTCACCCATTCTCCCGTGCGAGTGCGTCAATTCAGGAGTCCCGACGGTATATGGTTTGGTTATGCCGTGAATCGAAGTCCCTGGACTGTAAATTTGAAAGTGAAATTCGCTGCCGCCACCCAAACATTAGAGCGACTCGGTAATCCGCCGACACGCGTTTCGACGGATGAGAACGGCGACCTTGATTTCGAAGTTGAACCATTTGGACTCGTTGCGTTTCAAAGCAATCAACCGCAAACGTCAATCAACGACTACAGTGCAAAAATCGATGAGCAAGCCGT
>JAHEAM010000178.1 GCA_024642765.1 Planctomycetaceae bacterium | reverse complement strand
CGCCAATTGGATGCTAGGATTGCGCTACCGAACCCGCACCAGGCTACAATCGCAATAACTCCCCACTCTAATTTTCTTGCCTGAAAAAGTACGGCGAAAGAAAAGGGGGCAATGAATACTGCGAGGGCATAGAGTTCGCTGGGCAGAGGGATCGGTACCACGGGGCCTTGTTTCAAATCCGAACCGAGACGCCAGGCCAGCGCGACGCCACAGATGAGTGCCAAAAAAACAACAGCAGCACCAGCCAGTCGCGCAACCCCAGAACTAAGATGTCGATTTGCCAATTCTGTCAAAGCGACGGTAAAGGAAAAACCCGGTACGAGAATGATCAATGATCCCATCGCTGCCGTGCGATCATCGAACGGAACGATCACCACAGAAACAACTAGGGCCGCCATTGCTGTCAAGAATCCTGCCGTGATTTCAAGAGCGTGTTCTTGTGGTGCCCAGTATTTCAATAGACGGTCCCACAATTGCAATAGCGCACCTACAACCATTGAAAAAACGACCTCTCGCCAACCACCTCCAAAGAAGGTTGTCGCGCAGCCACAGGAAATGGCACTTGCAAGCACAACCATGAAAAACGAATAGCGCTGCGGCGCATTGTCGATCGATTGGAGTTTTATATCTGTTTCTTCAATGCCAAGGCGACCATGCTCCAGGTCCTCCAGTGCCATATCGAATTCGATCAACTTCCCAAGATTAGCAGGTCCTGCGTCGATTCTGCGAAGTTCGGTCCGGTGCAAGCCTTCGCCAAAACTAATGAATAGCGCTGTGGGTGTATACAGATAGTCAGCTTCGACACCGATTGCAAAAGAAACACGCTTCATCACTCGTTCTAACCGGTGGGATGGCGTACCATAGCGGTGCAACATCATCGCAGCGCGTATCAACACGCCTTGGCGACGACTCAATGTTTCAGGTGCTGACTGCAACAAATTTGCTTTCGTGTTCTTTGGCTAAAGTTCCGTTTGCTCCATGAACAATTCGTTCGCGACGAGTATAATCTCGATACCGAAATCTGTCGAACTCGTTCGCTCGAAAATTCGGTTGACTCAATACTTCCTCTTCAAAGTAAGCAAATGGATTCAAAAGAGAATGGCGCACGCACATCGCTAACGGAGCGTTTGTGGCAAAGCCGGGCTACAGTGATTGCGATTATTAGTATTGTTGCGATTGCTGCTCACCTTTGGTTGCGGTTTGGGTCAACCGCTAGTTCGCAGGTTCAAAATTGGCCGCTGTGGATTGCACTTGCGCTGGGCGGCGGCCCGCTCGTGGCCGAGTTGTTTTTGAAATTGCTGAAACGGGAGTTTGGCTCCGATTTGTTGGCTGGGATATCGATTGTGACATCGGTTTTTCTCGGGGAATATCTTGCCGGGACGCTCGTCGTCTTGATGCTGTCAGGTGGTGAAGCCTTGGAGGCCTACGCTGTGCGCAGCGCGTCCGGTGTCCTGCGAGCCCTGAGCAAACGTATGCCGAATACTGCACATCGAAAAACGGGAAATCACATCGAGGACACTCCCATCGAGTCGCTTAACATCGGAGATACGATTACCGTTTTTCCGCATGAGACCTGCCCCATCGATGGTATAGTGGTCGAAGGCCATGGAGTCATGGACGAGAGTTACTTGACAGGTGAACCCTACCTGCTGAGTAAATCGCCAGGCTCTAATGTTCTCTCCGGAGCCATCAACGGCGATTCCGCCTTGACGATCCGCGCTGAAAAGGCGGCCAGTGATTCGCGGTTTGCAAAAATCGTGCAGGTGATCAAAGCGTCGGAAGAAAAACGCCCCCAGATTCGCCGAATGGCGGATAAATTGGGGGCCTGGTACACGCCATTGGCTCTTGTATTGGCTGCGTTGGCTTGGGGATTTTCCGGAGAAGCAACACGATTTCTTGCTGTACTGGTTGTGGCAACGCCTTGTCCATTGTTGATTGCCATACCCACAGCAATTATCGGTTCCATTTCACTGGCGGCCAAACGCGCGATTATTATTCGAGATCCGAGCGCGCTCGAAATGGCAGATACTTGTTCGTGCATTATCTTTGACAAAACCGGGACGTTGACTTATGGAACTCCCGAGATGGTGGGCCTAGTCACTATGGCCGGAGTGGACGAACGTGAATTATTGGCCCTAACCGCGAGCTTGGAACAACTTTCGAAACACCCGTTGTCGGGCGCGATCGTTCGCGCCGCTAAAAATCGGAACGTGGCGTTGGCCGAAGTTAAAGAGATGAGTGAGCGACCAGGAGAGGGTTTGCGCGGTACGGTTTCTGGTCGACACATCGAAGTTACCAGCCGCAACAAATTATTGGCAAAGCAACCAGAACTTGACGCGACCTTGCCGCCGCAAGCCAGCGGACTAGAATGCGTCGTTCTGCTTGATGGGAAATACTCGGCGACCTTTCAATTTCGAGATTCTCCGCGAAAAGACAGTCGCCAGTTTGTTGGCCATCTTTCGCCACGCCACAAGATAACCAAGACGATGTTGGTGTCAGGTGATCGCAAGTCCGAAGTGGACTATCTTGCAGAGTTGGTGGGGATCAAGGAGATATATGCGAGCCAGAGCCCCGAACAAAAACTGGCGATCGTTAATCGAGAAACCGAACGGGCACAAACGATTTTTGTTGGCGATGGAATCAACGACGCGCCGGCTCTGATGGCTGCGACTGTGGGAATTGCGTTCGGACAGAATAGCGATGTAACGACAGAGGCTGCAGACGTCGTCATGCTTGATAGCTCGCTGCAAAAGGTCGACGAGTTTTTACACATCAGTCGGCGAATGCGTCAAATTGCCTTGCAAAGTGCGGTAGGCGGCATGGCGCTAAGTGTAGTCGGGATGATCTTCGCCATGCTGGGTTATTTGCCTCCCGTTTGGGGGGCGATTGGTCAAGAAGTAATCGATGTATTAGCGGTGGTCAATGCGTTGAGAGCGGCTTGGGCTCCACGTGAATTGGTAGATTTTTGACCCGAATGTTGGCGGCACCAGGATTGCGAGCCGCGATTCAGTTCACTTGCGCTTTGGCGCGTCGGGCTTGTATAGATAGGACATCGAGTCTGCTGCTTTCCAAGCGTAGGGTGCGTTGAAACGCACCATCAATAATTTGTTACATACGATATTTGAATCGTTCGGCCAGGTGAGTTTAAATCGATTGGTGCGTCACGACGCACCCTACCTCTGCATTTTGGCTTTGCACACTATTCGTAACCCGCAGCGCAAGCAAGGAGATTTTGATGATTACTCGTTCCTTGCTCACGCTGCGCTTTGTGATTTTCCTTCAAAGAACGCGTTCGGATCGTAGTGTGCGTTGAAACGCACCATTGAAAATTCGGCCCGTTCGATTTTTGAATTGTTTGGCCAGGCGAGTTTAAAACGTTTGGTGCGTCGCGACGCACCCTACTACTAGTTCATTGGACCGGCCATAGCTAGGCGTTTCTTGCTGCTGGCGAGAGTTGTCCGTGTTTTTGTTTGCGATTGGTGTTCGACCGTGCCTTTGTAGACAAGTTCACCGTCGCGGTCATACATAACGAGAACTCGCGAATCGGAAACGCCAAACTTGTCGTGTTCATTACCACTGTCGAGCACCACATTGAGGCCTTCGACCTTTTGAGCTTGGGCGAACAAGATTGAGTCTTTGTGCTCAACAGAAGGGTTTTGGCGCAAGACAACAGTTGCAAGGGCATTTTCCGTCTTGAGTAGTTTATCGAGAGCTTCGATATCTGAAGTCGCCGAATCGTCGCCAATGTCGGCAAACAAAAGAACCGTCTTGGTATCCGTCGCTTTGCAAAGTTCGCTGTTAGTTGGCCAAACGTTTGCAATTTGATGAGAATTCGATTTGCCGGAAAAGCAAAAGAACGGGCAGCCGATTGCTAAAAACAGCATCGTTACTGAAGCGGCAATTGCGAGGCGTTTTTTGGCGGGAGCTTTTGTTGCAGTGCTCGTTTTCAGTTTGTAGTTCGCATAGTAGGCACTGCGAGTTGTTGAGGCAGTCGACATTGATTTTCCTGCAATAACGGTTTGGGATGCTTTTTTTAATGGGAGCTAATCATTTCGATTCGATTCCCAGAGGAATTAAAGCTCACCGTTTGCATATTGCGGAAACTTTCGCAGAACATTGGCGGAATATCAAGAAACGCCGCCGGTAGACTTAACCTAATCGGCACAGGCGGCAATAGTAGCAGAATGTAATATTATCATTGGCCTATGATTTGCGATCGCAGGTCAACAATTTTTCTTTTGCTTTTTTTATTGACAAGCACGCTCGCTTATAAAATCAATCGTCAATGTCGGCGTGCAACGTTCGCCTGGTTTGAATGCGGGGCGCGTCTAGTATTTTCGTTTTCCTTTCCAATTTTGGGGTAGTGCGATGAGAAAATTGTTAGCATTCGGAGTGGCGGTCGTGGTGGCGCTGGGACTTAATGTAATCGTAGGCGATGAAGGCTAGGGGCAGTTTTGGTTCTGCGACGACGAGAAATTTCAAGAGATGATGAGAAAGTTTAACGACAAGGTTCTAGAGCAATTCAAGTCGACTCTGCTACCAGACCAAATCGAAAAATTTGATCGCGCTTTGACGCTTATCGAACTGAGTCATATCGGATTGCCTGCCAGCTTGGTCAGCGGCAGTGCTGGACAGATGATCAAGATCACGGTTGCGGAAAAGCAAGAGGTATTGGCGATTGCAAAAAAGGAGTACGAACGGTTGCGAAAATTGAGCCGTGAACTTTTTCTGGAAACAGACAAACTCCTCCATGACAAACTAACGGAAAAACAGATCGAAGTTCTACGTGAGAAGATGGCGATATTCGAGGACGACTCCCTTCTGGACGCTACGCCGCAATTAGTTTTGCTTGAGCGAACAAAAATGTAGTCGACCCTTTGCCGAACTTGCGGACCTCAGTCATTAATCTTGCAACATTGCCGCTGCGTCTTGGAGGGCGTAATTGATCACAGAGGTGTAGTTTTCTACAAAATGTTGTTTGACACGCGATACTCCCGTGGCTTCGAGCGTGTCCAGATACGGGATGCTGTCGGGGTCAAATTGTGCGAGATTGTCAGATCGCTGCAAGGCGTTTGCGATTTGATCCGCGATTGCCACGAGGGCCACGAGTCGCGAAGAGTTGGTAGCGTGGTTCGGTGTGTGATGGTAGCGAATGACGTCCGCGATGGGTTCCGGCAGTTGATTGTTCATCGCGAACCAAGTCCCTACTTGGCAGTGATCAATGCCTATCTCATTTTGCTCGTGCTCAAGTGTTTGTTCGCTCTCGTTGAATTGAAGCGGATCGATTCGCCCAAATTCGTTCGGTAAACAAAAGGCAAAAATCGTTCGGCCGAAATCATGTACTAAACCAGCAGTGAATTCCTCGCCAAAGAAACCGGCGTTGAAAATACGATTCAAATGCAGGCTTAGCATACCCGTCAAAAAGCTATGTCGCCATAAAAGTTCTCGTACCCATGATTCTTGCAGGGATATTTTCTTCATCAATCCGCTGACGCTGGATGAAAGAATGAGATTCTTACATTGGCGAAACCCCAATCGCACCACGGCCTGGTGCAGACTTTGTATGGGACTGCCGTTGGAATACACGACGCAATTTGCCATGCGCAAAATATCGGTTGCAAGTTTGATATCGCGTTCGATCAGCTTTGAAAACTCACTCATCGAACAGTTCGGATCCTTCGACATCTTCAATGCATCCATCGCAATCGCAGGCAGTACATTGAGCTTGCCGATGTTCTTTTCGAACACCGGCGCCAACGAAGGTGGTAACACAATGGGATCGGATGCAAATGTTCGAGTCGTCGTGGTCACTTTTTTTATCCGTTATGGGGAGTTTCGGTTGTTTCGGCTTTTCGGACTGCTGGCGGTTGACCTGCGAATGAGGCAGATGGCCCTGAAAATTTCTGTAGCGTTTTATCGTGTCCTTTTTGGCTTCCTTGCTTTGAAAACGGCCGATTTTGGTTGAAATTGATGGCCGAATGCGGAAAGCATGGGACATTACGGTTATTTGGTGGGACGAATCAAATAATCCGATTCCATGGAATTGGCAGGCGCAAAGTGGAAGTAATAGAACGAGTCAAGATGCGGGGTCTGTAAACTCTTTATTGAGTTTTGTTGTATATGCATTTGCAAAACTCTATTATTGACTTGGGGACAAGCCGGAAACGGCAAGGGGGCAATGAACGAAAAGGGAGAGGTGCGCAATGAGGAATCGAATTGCAAAGAAACGAATTGGTTTTACGTTGATCGAACTGTTGGTTGTGATCGCAGTCATCGGGATTTTGGTTGGGCTATTGCTACCCGCCGTCCAGTCAGCTCGGGAAGCAGCGCGGCGAACACAGTGCAAAAACAACTTAAAGCAGATTGGGCTGGCGCTTCAGTGCTTTCATGAAGCTCGCCAGCATTATCCGTCGGGTTGGCTCGCCAACGAAGATGTGGGCTTTCCGGGGTGGGGTTGGATGGCGCAAACTTTGGCAAACATCGAGCAGCGCAACGTTTACGATTACATCGATTTCAAGAAAAAAATCGAACTCGCACAGCACGATATTGTTCGACAACACAGTATGAATGTAATGTTGTGTCCCTCATCATCCGAATCGGGGCAGCCCATGATTCTCTTGCCAGCAGGTGATTATGCGGATCCCTACGGTCCGATTGCATTGCCCATTGAGGTCTCACGTTCGCATTATGTGGGATGTGTTGGAACGACAGTGAGTAATGAGGAAATGGACAACGGTGAGTTCTGTCCACGCATGACCGAAATCAGTTTCGGACAAGAAACCATGGATGGAATCTTCTTTCGAAATAGCCGTGTGAAATTGGAACACGTGCGTGACGGGACATCCAATACAATTGCAGTTGGCGAACGAAGCTCCAATATCTTTGCATCGAGCTGGGTAGGAGTCGTCCACGGTACCGCTTATCCTTGTTGGCGCGTGGTAGCCTGGACTGGTGAACCACCCAACAACAAACCATCGAGTGAAGTCCATTTTCACGCCTACGCACAGTTCAACAGTGCCCACTATGGTCTCACAAATTTTTCGCTGCTCGATGGCTCGGTGCAAACGATTGCGGATTCGGTCGAACCCTCTGTGTTCAAGGCCATGGGTACGGTTCGCGGCACGGAAATTCCGAAAGAATATTGAGACAGAGCGAGGTTACAGGATCCGCTACGATGGACGTCTACTCCGTTGATAAATGCAAGAAACGACGACAAAGACGTCCAGCGTACATTTCCTGCGATCTCAAACCTGAGACTTGACTAAATTCTAGCGAGAGCTGCTGATTCTCGTTTGCGTTGTATTAAACGGCAATGGGCAGCAGCCTCCTCGTTTTTCGGTACATCTGTGACAAAATAACGGCCTCCACGGCGTTTAACATATCGAATTATGTCGATATATTGTAGTGTTTAGGGTTTTGGTTCCTTTGTTTGAAGACGGATATGCGGCAATGAGTAAAAAGAATCCCTCCGAAAAACGGGCGATCAATTGGGGTTATTGGCTGGGAAACGCGGGCAAATGGATTTTCGCAATCG
>JAHEAM010000177.1 GCA_024642765.1 Planctomycetaceae bacterium | reverse complement strand
AACGCGCCAGCCCATCGAATCATCGTACCAGTAACAGACAAAGATTGGCGAGGGCCAGCTGAAACGTTGTCCTGGTCGCGAATAGTTTGTATAACAAATCATCGCGCGAGTCCCGGAATTGGGGCCAACGAGTTTTTTGTCGGCTAGGCGGTTTGTTTTGAGCTAGGAGAATCCAATGCAAAAAGTTCCATTATCACGATTGGCCTATTCTCGTTCTGGCGACAAAGGGGACGGGAGCAACGTTGGCGTCGTTGCCTACTCTAATGCGATTTACAACTTCCTGAAAAAGGAATTAACTCCCGAACGTGTCAAAGAGCACTTTCATGGCATATGTGAAGGTGAGGTTGAACGATTCGAGGCCGACAATTTGCTGGCATTGAATTTTATTCTGCACGATTCATTGGGTGGTGGTGGCAGCGAAAGTCTCAAAACGGACGCCCAAGGCAAAACACACGGACTCGGAATACTATTCATGGAAATACAAGTGCCAAGCGACCTGCTAATTCCTGAAAAGCGTAATCTAAAACCCGCTCCGTTAAATGCAGTTTGATGAATTCAACGATCGGAATGAGTGCTCCAACCATTGTTTGCTAGCGGCAGGTGGTGGGTCTTTTGTGAAATTGGGATTGATCACATTTCACAATTTCGGGAAAAGACGATCTGTTTTCGATTCGAGCAAATCGTAGGGCGGAAGGACTGAGCCGATGACAGGCAGATCCACGGATGGTCAGCCACACTTGAAACTTTCTCGACAATTGCATGCGCATTGGTTATTGGCGTGCTTGGTTGGCGTTGGAATGTTATGTGGTTGTAACGCCGATCCAGGAGCCCGTCGTGAAGTTCAGTTGTTGCGGGCTGAAATTCTGGAACTTGAAGATCGTTATTACGCATTGAAGCATCGTTCTGGCGACGCGGCAAATTCTCCTGGCAATCCTGCCTCAGCGAACACAAACTATTATTGCGAAGAATGCGGAACATTTCACAACGGTAATAGTGGCGGAGGTAATAGTGGCGGAACAGTTGGTGCAGGAACCCCATTTTCCAACTTCGAATCGACCCCAAATTACTTGCCAAACAAATCAAGTCCGAGCTCGGAAATCCAAATAGAGAATTCGCAGCCAGCTCCTCAAAACACATCCCCTGAACCTATTGAAATTGACATTGGAGACTCGCAAGGGAAAGTCAATGCCCGGCCGGCACCCAATAGGCAAGTGGATAGAAATTCAAATGTCAATGATAGTTCTGCTCCAGATTTATTTGACCGCGACTCCGATTTTCTAGAGTCATTAACGGAAGATACAAGCCAAGTTGGCCAGAACGCTAAATCGGCTTCGTTTAATGGCGACAATGTCGAATTCAAGGTTCAAGCGATCTCAAACGATTCCGATACTCAGCCTGACGGGTTGATGGTCTCGATGTCGAACACAAAGTACTATGTCGACGTCTTGCGGATGGAGGTCAGCTTAATGAATCCGCAACTGCCCCGCGGTCAACAACGAATAGGCTATTGGAATTTCGATCCATCGCAGGTCAACCGATCGATTCGTGACATTCGGGGCAAGCAAGAGCTTCGATTGTTTGCGCCATGGCAGACGATGCCATCTGGCAGCGAGGCCTTGGTTGTCTTCGTACGAATTCACACTTCTGATGGCAATCAATCTCTGGGGACTCAAACGCTGATCTTGGATGAAAATGAAATTCCTGCCACGCAGGCAAAATCATCGGACTTGATCACGCGTCGCGGGACGCATGACATGGACGCTTCCGTCAGATCATCTTCTGCCAGTGACCAGCCTCGACAGTCGTCACCCGGCTCCAAATGGCGTCAGGCTCGTTAGAAATGCTCGGCCAGTTGGCCGCTTGATTCTCTGGACACGGCTGGCAGAATAGAGGGTTTACGAATCAATAACTTTCGAGTCGCGTATGTCTATTCGAGTGACGTGTCCGGGGTGCCATGTTCGCTTCAACGTAAGCGACAAATTCGCTGGACGCGAGGGACCTTGTCCCAAATGCAAGGTCGTAATCCAAATTCCGGATAAGTCGGATGAAGTTGTCATCCATGAACAAGAAATTGGCCCGAAGGACTCGAAGGGCCGGCTTATCACCAAGCCGGTGCGTCGAACCGAAACAAAACTGAGCGGCTTGCAGATCGCAATCATGGTTGCCGTCATGCTGGGCTTCGTGGTTGGTGCGGCGATGTTGCGAATGATCGAGGCGTCGCAATTCAGAGATATTTTGCTTGGGGCTGGTGCCGCATTGCTGGCGGTACCTTGCGTTTACGCGGCCTATTCTTTTATCCGTGACCAGGAACGAGGTGCCTTTCTGGGTCGTGAACTATGGCTACGCGTGTTTGCGGTCAGCGCGGTTTATGCGTTGATTTGGTTTGCCATTCCGCTTGCTGGCTACGCCTTTAATGGCGAGTTCACAATGACATGGCTGGTGGGTGGTGCCGGTATGATTTTGTTTGGTGCCTTGATTGGGATGGTCGGATTTGATTTCGATTACTTAAGTGGCGTTTTGCATTATGGATTCTATTTCCTTTGTTGTTTGCTGCTGCGGGTTTTGTCGGGAGTCAGTTTCAATTCATCGCAACCCTCCATGCCAAACGTCCCGACGCCAACGCTTCCCGAGTCGGGAACAAAAGATCTATTTTCTGATTTGATGGATGCGGCATTGAACTGCATGGCCGACGTAGGCGGATGGTTCTAAAGGTTCGCTCGTTCGAACGGTTAGGTGATAATCATGATGACTCGGAGTGAAATCCCCGAGCTGTTGGCACTGGATAATCCAGCATCGGTAATTCGGATTCCCGACCAGACGGATGTGCCTCTCACGCCTCGCGTGCAGCGGATCATTGACAGCCGGCCCTTTCGTCGCCTGGCAAACATTAGGCAATTGGGATTTGTGGCGTTTGTATATCCTGGTGCCATGCACGACCGGCTAGAGCATTCGTTGGGCGTGTATCGCTCCACGTTGCTATTCTTGAAGCAACTGATGTTTGATTCGCAATTTGCTGAGGCAATGGATGAAGTCACATTGGATGCCACGATTTTGGCTGCGTTGACTCACGATCTGGGGCATTATCCGTTTTGCCATCCGGTTGAAGACATTGGTCTTGATGGCGTCCCTGATCATGAAGACCTGGCGCGTGATTACTTGGACGACAATCAGTTGCGTCAACTCATTGAACAAGACTGGCGATGCAAGAGCGAAGACGTCGTGCGCCTATTGCAAAAATCGGGCACAAGCCAATCTCACGCGATCGCCAGTTCGATTCTTTCTGGTCCGATCGATGTCGACAAGTTGGATTACCTTGCACGTGACAGTCTGCATGCAGGTGTCCCATACGGCAAGAGTTTTGATTCGCAGCGCTTGATCGCTAGTCTGTGTCTGAACAAGAACAAGAATGGCATTGCGATAACGACGAAAGGCAAAACTGCGGCGGAACTCCTGGTTGTTGCGCGATATGTCATGTTTAGTGAGGTTTATTGGCACCATGCCGTTCGCAGCGCGACCGCCATGTTCCAACGCCTCTTGTTTGAGATTCGAGATGAGGTGCGATGGCCGACGATCTTTCGTAGCAATGACGTGACTTTTCCGCAAGAATTGCAGCGAGCTGCAGTCAACGAACCGCATTGGTTGGAACTGTTCTTGAATCTTTTCGGCTCCGAACGAACCCTTTACAAACGCTGGGGTCAATTTCGATTCTTTGACGCGCCCCAATTGTATGAACAGTTGGCGCGGCGACCATTTTCATGGCTTTGGCAATGTGCGAGACAATTGAGCGTTGAACTTTCAGTGGAACTAGGCGAGGAAATTCCGGAAACATACATCTTGCTGGATGCCCCGCCCGTCGGCCTAGAGGTCCAGTTTGAAATGGATGTTTACGATCGAAAAGGCGACCAATATCACTCGCTCGGTGACCTATCGCCAATCGTTCGCGCCTTGGCCGAACGTCAATTTGATGATTACGTCAAACAAGTTCGCGTTTTCATCCACCCCAGCTTGCGCGAGAAAACAGCTCAAAAAAAAGTCGACCTAGAGGGCCTTATTCGTCGGACCGTCTCTAAGATTGATAAAACGTAGGCGATCTTTCTATTGGGACTCGCACCATTCCGAGCACCCAGGGACCATACAAATGCATAGCAACTTCAACTTGTTTCGACAGTTTTGCATGATGTTGTTTGGATTTTGCCTGTTGGGATGTGAACCCATCGCGCGTCCGACAATCTCGAAACCAATTGTCGAGACTCGAAAGCTTAAGAATCCGAATGACTAGAACTGTGTTGTGTTGACGATTGCTCATTCACCAGAGATGCCACAACGATTCACCGTTTACCGAGGAGGAAAAGTCAAAGCCGACACGGCGTTCATTGCAACTGGCGATGAACTTGAAATTGAAATTGGTAATTATGTCGAGCTTGTCTTGACGACAGACGAATCAAAAATCGGAGTGTTGCTCAATACTGATGGGCGTGTGAAAACGGGTGCCGTCGAAATCGTGAAACAAGGTGTTCGGCTGTCTCCAACTTCCGAGGTTCGACCGTTGTATTCAAGAGTTCGCTCAGAAACAGAGTTTGACGATTGATATTTCTTTCAAAGATTCGAAAAGCAAATGCTGTTGCGTTAATGATTTTTAATGAAGACGTCAGCCATTTCCAACAAATTCAAGGTAAATCTTGCGTTATTACCTTAAGCTCGGCAAATCATGGGTTTCCTTTTGCGGATTTTGGGTGTTAGAAAGCGCTACCTTTTGTCTTGAACGCTAATTTGAGTAACGAAAGGCTTCTGTGGGGATTGTTAGGCAGCGGGGTTTGGGAGCGACTTGATGGAATGCTCTCGTGATATCAAAAGAAGCATTTGGGGTCATGGCACAACTGTCCAAAGAACAACAGGAATTTGTGCAGTTAGTCACGAGCCACCAAGGGCAATTGCGGGGGCTTTGTCGTTTGTTGTTGCCTGGTTCCGACGCAGATGCAGAAGACGTTTTACAGGATGTTAATCGAGTGATTTTGGAAAAGTCGGGTGACTTTCAGCGGGGTACGAACTTCAAGACTTGGGCTTACGCGATTGTGCGTTTTCAGGTCATGGCACTTAGGAGTAGCCAAAAACGCGATCGTTTGTTCTTTAGTAGCGACTTGGTCGAAAGTTTGACGAATGAGATGGAAAACGATGGGCTTTTCGAGCAGCGACAGAAATGGTTGGTTGATTGCTTGCAAGAACTTAAGAAAAACGAACGTGAATTGATCGAGGTTCGTTATGGAAGTGGAGTTACCCTGGCGAAATACGCAACGAAATTGGGGCGAACTGTCGGTGGACTGAAGCGATCGTTAGTTCGAATTCGTGAACGACTTAAGTCGTGTATCCGCCACAAAAGTCTTTCGGAGGGAGTTCTATGAGCGAACGTGAGATTGGTTTAACGCCGAATGCGCTTCAAATGCTCCGCGACTTAGTGCAGCCAATGCTAGACGGCGACGAGCTTGCGCCGCAACAACAACAATATCTGGCCGAAATGCTGGAAGGCCAACCGGCTGCACGTCGTGAATACCTCGAAATGGTGTTGCTTCATTCGCAGCTGTCCGATTTGTTTGGAACTAGCCGGGAAGATTCGGAATACAGGACCGATTTGCCAGCAGCCAATCCACCAAACCCGCTGATTATTGTCTCGAATGAACCCGAGACGAATAGGAATTTTTCAATTGGCATCGACGGATTCAATGGCGGGATAGTCTTGGGTGCGATTTTCAGTATTGTCGCATTGGTCGCAATTGGAATGTTGTTTTATTATCCGCTGAATCCTGCCGACAAGTCAGTCGCACAGTCGCTTAGTCATGTTGCTACAATTCTAAGCACGCCAGTTATTGAGCGCAGCAGGTATCTAACAGGCATTGCGAGAGTAGTTCAATCGGAAGATGCCGTTTGGGATTCGGGGGCCAAGAATTTGCCACTGGGTTGCTGGCTGCCGCCGGTTCGGTTGAATCTGAATTCCGGCAAGATTTGCCTTGCGTTTGACCGGGGTGCAGAGCTAACCGTACAAGGTCCTGCAGATATCGAGCTGGTTTCAAACTCCAGAGTCATTTTGCATCGCGGGTCCGCGGCAGCTGTTGTTCCAAGTTCGGCTACTGGATTTGTTGTCGATACGCCAACGGCAAAAGTAAAGGATATTGGCACTCGATTCTCAGTTAATGTTGTTGAAAATGGCGAAAGTGAAGTAGCCGTTCTAGAAGGCGAAATCGAGGTCAGCGTACCAGTTGCCAAAGGATCGAGCAAAAGTCTTTTCAAGCATCAGGCCGTTATGATCGATGGTCGAGGATTGCACGAAATCGATTGGAATCTTAGCAAATTGCAACTGGAAATTTCGCCAATCGCAAAGACCTTCAATTCGGAGAGCGTTCCGTTCTTTCATTGGCCGTTTGACGAGCGATCTTTAGCCGTTGAAGAAGGAGTGACTCGTTTCTCATGGCCAGAAATTGGTTGGCATCCAACAGTTGGTTTTTTTGCAGCTGTTGAAAGGGATTCCAAACCGACACCGCCTATCAAAACGGTCAAAGGAATGTTTGGCAATGCAATTGCGTTAGATGGAATCGGGAATATTCTTGATACAAAGTTGACTGGAATTGGCGAAGACAAGCCTCGGACAGTTTGTTTTTGGGTGAAGATTCCCAAAGTAGCACCCATTGAAAATTCGTATTCGATTGTCACTTGGGGTGATTGGAAAAAGGCCGGCGGCAAGTGGCAAATCGGCTGGAATCCAAATATCCAACATGATGCTGGTAAAAAGGGTGCAATTCGAACTGAGGTTTGCGAAGGCTACGTGATTGGTGAAACGGACTTGCGTGACGACCAATGGCATCATGTCGCCAGTGTTTATTTGGGCGGAAGTTACGATGACATTCGTGCGAAATTCCGAATTTATGTGGACGGGCGATTAGAACAATTCACGGGATTCCAAACGATGCCCATTCGAACTGTTATCGAAAGTAGTGAAAAAGTGGTCATCGGAAAGTACTTCGGGTTGTTAGAAAGTCAAAAGACATTTCTAGGCGACATCGACGAGTTATATTTGTTTGACGGTGCCCTTACTCCGGCACAGATTCAGCAATTGATGGTTAGCAACCAACCTCCTCATCCTACTGAAATAATTCCTACCGCGTATTTCATAGACTAGGCCACGGTGTTCCTCGTACGATTTTATTGTGTCACGATTTTGTTTTAATTGTTACGATTTTCGTTGAGGCTGAAATGAATCTAAGCGATCTGGTTCCAAGTCGCGTTCGTCGTTGTCGATCTTTAAATAACGGATTTACGCTGATCGAGTTGCTGGTTGTGATTGCCATAATTGGCATTCTGGTTGGCTTGCTATTGCCGGCCGTTCAGAGTGCTCGCGAGTCCGCTCGACGCACTTCTTGCACAAACAATTTGAAGCAACTTGGGTTGTCGATTGCCGGCTACGAAACAGCCCATAAGAAATTCCCAAAGGGCCATGAACACCGCAACCAAAACGAATTTTCGCAATGGGGTTGGACTCGATTCGTATTGCCGCACATTGAACAG
>JAHEAM010000176.1 GCA_024642765.1 Planctomycetaceae bacterium | reverse complement strand
ATCGACGAACCCTTCGAACGCATCACCCAGGCTCTGGATGAAGCACATGCTATTGCGCGCTAATACTCGCTAGAGCTTACTAATTACTAATGCTCGTTTCCGAAACTCTGCATCATCGGCGACCGCAAATCCCAATCTAAAGAACAAAAATGGCCTCGCTTGATACACGACACGATTGGAATGAAGAACTTGCGGCTCCCATTTTCATTCAAATTCAATCAACGGAATTTACCGCCAATGAGGCAGTCCGCGTTTTTACCGCCGCATTCAAAAAACGACGTCTGAAAGTTCAGAGCTTTTATTTTGGCGACCAGAAAGCGTTGCTCGAGCAATCCTCGCAATCAGCCAAGGCGTCGACCAAAAACGTTCCGCTTTGCGACAAGCCAATAGTCCAATCTGCAACTCGGCCCAAACAGCACACACGTTTGCAACCTCCGAAAGATGTCGTGAAACTTTCCGACCGATTGTTCTATTTGCTACAGCCCCCCATCGAGTATCTGTTACAAGGCAGCACGCTTGAATTTCCATTTGAGCCCTTCAATTATCAGTTCGCAGGAATCTCATTCTTGTTTCCACGGCACTCAGCAGTTCTTGCCGACGAAATGGGACTTGGGAAAACCATGCAGGCTATCTCAGCAATCAGAATGTTATTGCGCAGCGGACAGGCAAAAAAAATTCTCTTGATCTGTCCTAAGCCATTGGTCACTAACTGGCTGCGTGAATTCAATTTGTGGGCTCCCGAAATCACCGTAGCCCCTATTACCGGTTCGCAAGCTAAGCGGAAATGGCTTTGGCAACACGACCAGACCTCAGTTAAAATCGCAAACTACGAATTATTGACTCGCGACCAAGAATTCTTTCTGGAAGGGGACGAACCTAAACAATATGATCTGGTCGTTCTCGACGAGGCTCAGCGTATCAAAAACCAAAGCAATGCGACCAGCAAAGTTGTGCGCAAAATCCAGCGTGATCGCAGCTGGGCAATGACAGGCACACCGATTGAAAATTCCATCGAAGACTTGATCGGGATTTTCGAGTTCGTTTCACCGGGCCTTGTTGCAAGCCACATGTCGATTCGCCAAATTCGCGACGAAGTCCAAGATCATATCATTCGACGTACCAAAGACGTCGTGATGACTGACATGCCGCCTAAAATGATATGCGATGAATTTTTGGACTTGTCGCCTGAACAATGGGAAACGTACACACGTGCTGAAAAAGATGGGGTCGTTCGCCTTAATGAAATGGGCGACCAAGCTCAAATCAACCACGTGTTCGAATTGGTATTGCGTCTCAAACAAATTTGCAATTTCGATCCGGCGACAGACTCCAGTAGTAAGGCAGAGCGTCTAGTCGCAGACCTAGAGGAAGTCGCTGCCAGTGGTCAAAAGGCAATCGTTTTCAGCCAATGGGTCGGCACACTCGATAAAATTGGCAAGCGGCTTCAAGACTTCAATCCGCTCGAATTTCATGGTCGCATACCCTCTGCAAAACGCGACCCAATCCTAACAGAATTCAAAGAAAACCCGAAGCGCCACGTCATATTGATGAGCTATGGTGCAGGAAGCGTAGGACTCAACTTGCAATTTTGTCGCTATGTGTTTTTATTCGATCGCTGGTGGAATCCAGCAATTGAAGACCAAGCAATCAATCGCGCGCATCGAATCGGTGCTGCTGGGAGCGTGACAGTCAACCGAATGATTATGGCGGAAACGATCGAACAACGTATTCATGACGTTCTCGAAGCAAAACGGGCTCTCTTTCGTGAAATTCTGTCCGACAACGAAGAACCACCCAATCTTTCTCTTTCTCAAGACGAAATCTTTGGCCTCTTTGAATTGCGTACGCCTTCTGGCAGAATTCGAAGAAGAGCAGGATAATTAACCTGCTCAAATGCTGCGTTGCATCTTGAGCAATCATTCAGCGAAAATTGTTCTACAACCGGTTGCTTGATCCCAATCGAAATTTGCCCGAACATTTGGCATTCATCACTTGAGTCTAGACGTGTGCAGTATCGAACCCGAACTCCTTCCGCCTGTAAAAAATGGCAGGTCGAACCACAAAGAGTTAATGCCTACCAAACCACAAAACAGCTATCCGCCTTGGGCTCCCCGTTTTTGGAATGGCATGCGACTCCAGTCGTACTATCGATTGCTGGCTGAAAATCAATTTCAGATTCATCCTCTTCGTATTCCAATGGCCGTTTTGGGAACGGGCGTCTGTATTATCAATTCTTTTTTTGGCTGCCTACAAGATGTTCTTTACGGTAGGAAAATCAAGAAGACCAAATTGATCGCACCACCAATTTTTATTATTGGTCATTGGCGAAGTGGCACAACGCTGATGCATGAGTTGTTGACCTTGGATGATCAGTTCTCTTGTCCAAGCACATTTGATGCGTTCACGCCGACACACTCGGCGGTGACTAAATGGTTTCTGAAGCCCGTACTCAATGCCTTGCTCCCTGGCAAGCGCCCAATGGATGGCATGTCACTCGACGCCCACAGTCCCCAAGAAGATGATTTTGCGTTGATCTCGCTCGATGCGCCGACCATGTATCGCAAGGTCGCTTTTCCGAATCGTCGCTTTGAACTTCCCGCTGGCGACATGCAAGACAACGTTCGAAGATATTCAAGGTCGATCGATCGGGCAATGTTGTACTTTCTCCAGGTTTTGACGGCAAACTACCGCAAGCGTTTGATTCTCAAATCGCCGCCGCACACGGCGCGGATCGAACAACTTGCACGACAATTCCCCGGCGCACGTTTTGTTCACATTTCGCGGCATCCGTTTCAAATCGTGCCTTCGACGATGAAACTCTGGCGAGCCCTGGATTGGACACAAGGTTTTCAGATTCCCAAGTATTCCGATCAACAACTAATGGAGTATATCTTCGCCGAACAAACATGGCTGTACCAACACTACGATGAACAAGTGACGGGATTAGAACCCAATCAACTAGTGGAAATCCGTTTCGAGGACCTGATCGCCGACCCGCAAGCCGTTACCGAACGCGTCTATTCCGAATTGGACCTCAAGGGATGTGAAACGTTATTACCAAAAATCGCTGACTATTTCGAGTCAACGCGTTCGGTCAAGCCGTCTGGAAATACAAAAGATGCATCGTTTCAGCAAGAAATCTCCACACACTGGCATGGCTACATGAAACGCTTCGGTTATGAGCACTGAGGAGTTGTCCCAGAATAATTTCCCGATTTATGCTTGTCTCTATTGGCCCTTTGTGCATTACTGAATCATTGCCATCCAGCCGAATTACTTAATCATTTGCCCATTTCTGGCATTTGAATCGCAGAGCAGTGGCATGAACAAGAACTAAACACAACTCCCCCCAAAATTCGGCAACGATGTAATGTGCCGTAAATTCGGGATTTTATTTCAGGACCGTTCCTAAGTTAATGGACCAAGGATCGACCCCATACTTTTGTCGACTAAGTTGTTCGCCGAATACCAATGGCCCGCAGGTCCGCTTGGCGTTGCCTGCGCTGACGTTTGATATCTGGATGCCCCTCTTCCATACGATTCTCTTCTCGAAATTCTTCGGGAGTCATTTTGAGTTGCTGCCAATGTCGGACGCGACGCAACCCATAATCCGTCGTCGCAAGTAACAAAAACGCAGCGGCGACAATCAACCCCGGCCCAAACACTATCGCAATCATTTGATCCAACCAATGATTGCCAGACCGCTGCCACAACCCGATGATATCTGGCCAAAAGTTTTTGGTAACATTCCAGAGCACGACGCTAATCAATCCAGCTTGGACAATTCGCAGTGCAAAAACTTTGCAGCGATCCAATATACTCATCGTTTGTTTGCGCCCGAAAGGACTCAATCCACTCAGGTCAAATAACTGGCGTCTCGGCAAGACAAATCCCTTTTGCAGAATTTGGCTTCCGACTGCAACCACGACAACCACCGCACCAATTGCAACCATGACCAAAGCCAATTTCTGGAGCCCCTCGACAAAGTTCAAAGAAATTCCACTAGTTCCAATCGCGGCCGAAGTCCATAGTCCCGTCGTGTATTCTGAAATCGAACTACCAATTAGACCAACACATAACCAAAGAACATAGAGCCCCACAAAGAACTGAATAGCGGTCGCCAACTGCGAACTGTATGGAACCATTCCGTGTTCCGCAGCACGCTTGATTCGGTTGGGCGTCGGCGCCATCGTAGCTTCGTCACGTTCTTCATTCATGTTATTAGCCCCCCTTTGAGAAAGACACGATTAGTTACTTCGCAATTGATGGCACAAGCAAGCGCGACAGGCTAGCGGGGTCATCTTGCAAAATCCAAACTCCTCCACTGATCGTCAAAAAAAGTGCGCCCCAAAACAAAATGACATTTATGTTCAAACCTGAAAAAACACCATTCAACTGTGGAATGAGTCGCGTCAGGAGCGCGAGCAACAAGGAGCATGCGTAGAATGTTGCGAGAATCGGGCCCAACGTATATAGCGATAACCACAGGCAATGGTGCAACAGCATGGTCACCGTTTCCAAATGGGATTCAAACGCATTTCTCCCCCCGATTGGAATGGAATGAAACGTGTCCACAAGCTGCAGTAAAAAGCACTCGGGGCCGCGCAACAAGATGAACGCACTGAGCGAAACGAACCACAACAGACGCTCTGCAGGAGGCATTTCGTCCGATGCGTACTTGTCAGCCATCCACCGCATTCCCGTCATATGCGTTATCACTTCACCGACCAAATTGACGCTGGAAAATACCAGAGCCACACCGCCGCCTAACAATAGTCCCAGGAACGTTTCAGTAACAATCAATCTTGCAATACCATCGGCTGCATTTACAGAAACAATGTCACCTGACACCATCATGCAAACGGCCAGCCCAATAACGATCGCAGCAGGAACACGAAAACTTAAGGGAACGAAACGGCTGAAAAACATCGGTGCAACCATCACGGCCGCTGCGACGCGAATCACAACCAGTAGATTGGAAAACAATAAATCCACGTTCGACCGTTATTCTCTATGGCTGCTCGAACTTGCATTGCTATTTGAACCTGACATCATCAAAGGGCGTTCGAAGTGTCGCCTACCCAAATCAACCATTCGATCTGAGAGCCATGGCAAGCACAGCATGATGGTCAGCAGCATGAGCGCGAGCTTTGGAATGGTTGCAATCGCCGACTCGTGAACTTGAAACATCGACTGCAAGACACCCAGGCCAATCGTGGCTAGCAAACCAACCAACAGAATTGGGCCGATTGATATTAGTCCACTCCATATTGCCTCGCGGCCAAGGTCAATCGCAGCTTGTGCATCCATATCGTTAGTGCTCGGCTAAATCACGGTTCCAAAACTTTGTAACAGCATCCCAATGACGAGATTCCAACCATCGACCATTACGAACAAGATCAACTTTAGCGGCAAACTGACCATCGACGGCGGCATCATTACCATCCCCATTGAAACGGTCAGCGAAGACACAACCAAATCTAGAACTAAAAACGGCAGGTAAACTTGAAAGCCCAACAAAAACGCGACCTTTAGTTCGCTGATCAAAAAAGCCGGCAAGATCACTTGGACGGGTGCATCAGAAATCGATTCCGGTGCCATTGTCGCAACTGACTTCGACGCTTGGTGACGATAAAATACTATTACGGCTTCTTCATTTCCCGCTAACTCGATTTGGCGCGACATAAACGTTTTCAAAGGCGTGATCCCTTTCTCCATGGCGAAGCGCCAGTCAAAACTGCCGTCCGATTGATACGCCGGATCAATGGCCTCGGTTTTGATTTGTTGCCAAACCGGTGTCATGACCAACAGGGTCACGAAAAAGCTGAGTGCCGTGATGACCTGATTCGACGGCAACTGTTGCGCGCCGATCGCTTGACGCAACAATCCCAACACAACAAACAACCGTACGTAACACGTGGTCATTAGCAAAAGAATCGGGGCCAGACTTAGGGCGGCAATCGAAATCGCCGTTTGAACTGTCGACCCTCGCTTTTGCAAGTCGCCGGAAATCTGGTCGGCTTGTCCTGCCAACAGATCAACAGTCCTATCTTGAAGCCAATCTGAGTTGTTCGAGTCCAAAAAAGTTGCCGTCCCCAGTGTTGGGGCAGAAAGTGCCGGGACGGAATTCGGTTCGGTTGTGACCGGCCCGTCAACACGTCCCGGTTGGTTCATCACGATGTCTTGGCAAGCAACACATACCTGTGGGAAACTGACGTTGACGAAAGCGAGAGTCAGCAAAAGAGTTGATAGGCAAATGAACATTGAATGTGGAAATTCAAGCTTCATATTCAGTCTTACCTCCTGAACTCTGAAACGCTCTTTGTAGGGTAGCAACAAATTGATCCATCATTGCGTTGGAATTGGCTGGTGGCGTTGCGCGAGCGGCCACCGGTCGCGCTCGATTTGATGCGAGCGATTTTCGGCTTGACGTTGGATTGCACATTGCGACCAACATTTCAACTTCATCAGGGTCGGTCACTTCGCCAATTGATTGTGTGCCTTCGGAGCCAACGAGCAACAGCAACAATTTGTTGCCGAGTCGGACGAGTTGAAGATTATGTTTTGAATTGAAACGCGTCGTGCCGACAATTTCGACGACTTGCTTGGGCAAAACGCCACGGCGTTGTGGCGATAACAGTCGCATGATCCACAGGAACGCCAAATAGCCGCCTAACACTAGTGACAAACTAGCGACCATTTTTTTCCATTCCATATTTGCAAATGATGTTGAAAAAAAACGCTTCAGTTCTTCGGCTTTTTCTGACGTGAGCGGATTAGAAAATCCCGCGACAACCTCGCGCTGTGACTCAATGGAACCTGCCGGTGACTCACCCAAGGTCTGCGAGGTTGTTGCCACGTTGCTTTGGTGCGGATTAACCCATGTATCTTCTGCCGCAACAAGCAATGCAGTTTCTGTTGCGCTCAACAGAAACGCGAAAACAAAAAGTGCGACTCTTGACTTGCTCAACCATTTCGAACGAAATTGACTTTTTTTGTTCATTTTGATCGACATCCTGCCGATTCTGATAAGGAATCGATGCGCCTAAACATTAGCGGTAAAGAAACAAAAATCACTTTGCAATTGGCTTTTCGCGGAATGTCTGAATACTTGCAAGACCACTTGGCTTTTGAAGGGAATTTAAGCCTAGTGGTAGTGCTATCAACCGGCCTTGTGGATCCACTCACGAAGAACTTGGGCTACCACATCGGGATCTTTGTCAATCAGTCGATCAATTTGCTGGCGAATTTCGTGAACATCAGGCGCTTCCTCAGGCGAGGTTTTATCCATGGCGGATTTCCTTGTGGGCGATTTGCGTTTGGCAGAAAGGCCCAAAACAACACAGAGCGCAAGTCCTGACAAGATTGCGATAGCGGCGCCGCTATGATTGCCAGACCACTGGTCGAACTTACCCCAAAGACCAATTGACTTCGAGAATTCGCTCAGCGGTCTTTCCAATACAAAATCAATTTGTATATTTTTACGATCAACGCCTTGGGCATTCATTAAGTTGCCAATTCGTGATTCAACGGAATTGCGAATCTCATCGAATGCCA
>JAHEAM010000175.1 GCA_024642765.1 Planctomycetaceae bacterium | reverse complement strand
CGAGCGCGGAGTAAGGGGTCGCCTTGATCGTCACGGTATTCTTGACGAATGTCCTTCAGACTCATCCGTAGGTCTTGATACTGTTTCCATTTCTGGAAGACCAAATCGGCGACGCCAACGATTACCATCAGTGCGGCGATCGTAATCGATATCGAGAGCGCTAATTGCGTTACCAACTTGACGGCTGCGGCAAGCGTACCAAATCCACTCGAGGCAATTTCGTCGAGATGAGCACGAATCATCAAGTAGCCGACAATGCCGACTACCAACGACTTGACGACAGCCACGACTCCTCTCGCAATGGACCGTGTTGAGAATATCTTTTTGAAACCAGAAATTGGGTTGAAACGATCAATTTTCAACGTCAGTGGCTTAAACGTCAAGTTGAATTTGGTTTGCAAGCCACCGGACAATAGCGAGACACAGAGTAACGGAGCCAATAGGCCCAAAATGATTCCAACTAATGTTGAGAATGCGAAGACCACCAGGTCCGTGAGACGCTCGGGAGATTGGATCGCGCCTTCGAAATGAGTAAGACGCGTTCGCAAGTTTTCCTGCAACGCTCCAAAGAGTGCGTCGCCAAACATCCAGAAATAACACACGCCGACGAGCAAGACCAAACCGCCCAAGAGGTCCGCGCTGAAACCAATTTGCCCATCCTCCATTGCTTGCTGTAGGCGCCGAGGTGTTGGGGCCTCTGTCCGTTGATCGCGATCTTCGCTCATTCCTCAATCGTTTCTATGTGCTAGGACCGCAGGTCAATAATACTGAAACATCGCAAACGCGCCCTCGATGTCTTGTTCGACACGCTCAAAGTACATCGTGATGGCTTGCAAAATGAACGGCATGAAAATCAAAATGCACAACAGGCCGATACTTCCTCGCAGTGCCATGCCCACTGAGAACAAATTCATTGTTGGTGCCGCTTTGTTCAAATAGACCAGTCCCAGGTTCAGCAGGAATAGTGTAATGCCCAGTGGTGCGGCAACCAAAAGTCCATAGTCGTCCAAACGTTGCGTGAGCGCTACGAGTTTGTCGGTCGGTAAACGCAGTAGATCGATCTTTCCACCCAATTGATCAAACGTCACATCCAAGAATAGCAAAACAAAATGGTGCAAATTCAAACCGAAGAACAATAGAATAGCCAGCGTTTCGAACAATTGCCCTACTTCTCCGGATGAATCAGGACTGCTCGGATCCGAGATGGCCGCCATCGAGAGTCCCAATTCTTGGCCCACATATTGACCAGCAATTTTTGCCGGTATTAGCATGAAGCCCAGCGTTACCCCCAAAAGCAAACCGATCCCCATTTCACGAGCGATGAGCAAGACAGCCATTACCGTGGATAGATTTTTCAGATCCAAATCGGCTTCAATAACTCGGACATTCATTGTCGAAAACCAAAATACACTGAGTGCGACTGCCAACCCGGCTTTGATCGAAACAGGAATTTGTCGGCGTGAAAACAAAGGAAAGAAGCCAATAAACGCCGCAACACGCGTGATGATCAACACGAAGTTGACAAGGCTGTTTAGTGATAGGTCCATGATTTTTTCGCAATGAGGCGATGTTCAGCATGCGCATTCATCTGAAAACAAGCGCAAGTCGTCTATCGAACGACATCGACCATAAAAGTAAACATCTCATTCGTAAACGCTTGTAGCTTTTGCAAATACCAAGGCAATCCAATCAGGAGGACCACAACGACCGCAACGATTTTCGGCGCGAAGGTCATGGTCTGCTCTTGAATGCTGGTGACCGTTTGACCAATACTAATGAACAGGCCAACAATCAAACTGACAATCACAACGGGAGCGACCAGCAACAGTGAAGTTGTCAGGAGACTACGTCCGACATAGACCACTTCGTTGAATTCCATAATGTGACCGTTAGAGCTTGAATCGTAATGATTTAATGTAAATTTGGAATTTCGAGGAGCCGAATGTTAGGTGGCCATTCACTCGCGCAGGAGCGGTTGCACGTCACTGCACCTCGGTATCTCAACTAATTGCCCTTCATCGTCATCTCCAAGATTTGTCTGGCGAGGACTTCGTCGCCCAGGGCTGTGAGAATATCCGCGACCTTCCGCTGTTCCATGCCTTTCAGCAAGGTTGAGACACTCTTGAGTTCGCCAGAATCTGCAATTGTGCGCACGAATTTGGCTGCGTTGTCTGCGTCCATACCTTGTAGCCAACCTTGGACCATTTTAAAGTTTTGTGACGGTTGGTTACCACCGTCGGGATTCGCGCTAGCACTGGACTTTTGAATTTTTACGAACTCTGTGCGCTCTGTCATCAGTGCCGAACGCTCTTGCTTAAGTTTGTCCAACAATTCACGAGCATATTGAGTTTTCTGGTCGATTAGTTTCGCGTAGTCTGCCAACTCGCCCTTTTCACGTTGGATGTCGTTGACCACGAACTTGAGACGCTGCTCGCTTTTGGTTACCATCTCTTCGCGGCGCGCGAGGACCTTTTCTTTGTTCATGATCGACTCGCTTAATTTGGTAACCACATCAAACGAGATTTTCGAAGGCGGGTAGGCAGCAACAGGAATTGTCTCTTGCTTGACGGGATGGTCGACGGGTTCAATCGGGGGCTGCTGGAAGACGTCTTCAGAAAGGTCACCGGGTGTGGCTGGTTTTTCTGCCTGAACCAACTCATCAGTTTCTTCCACGGGCTCCACAGGTTTGGGTGTCAACAAAAAATAGCTGGCGGTTGCTGACACGCCAAACAAGATCAATCCCAACCCGAGCATTTTAATCATCGATTTCATGCCGACAAACTCCTATTTTGAATCGCAAGTTGAACCTGCGTTTTGTGGCGAAAGCCTATTTGTCCAAGTTGACACTGCGGCGGGCGGCCACTTCGTCAGCTAGTTGCATATCCAAGTGAGCTTCGTGTTCGACCAGACGACGGCCCAGTTTTTCACGCAGTCGTTGCCAAGCCTTGATGCGAATTTCTTGCTGTTGCCAAAGGCGTTTCGTTTCGGCCCAGGATTGTTGCTGGTCCGACAGCTGCGCGCGCAATGCCGACACTTGGATTTCTGAGTGCTCAAGCCAAAATTGGAGGTGAATTCGAGATGCTGGGCTTGTTGAAGTACCTAAGGTCAAAGCCGTTTTCTGTTCCAACTCAATTTCCGCAATATGCCATTGAGTTTGACGGATTTCGGCGGCTTTCACCGCAAGTAAAGCACTTGTTTCCTGTTGTTTCCGCTCGTCAATTTTCGAAAGTCTTTCGAATCGTTGAATGCGGCGCGTGATACTCATGACAGAATTCTCGAACTCTCACTAGGTCAATTCTCATTAAGGACTATGCTTGCAATCTGGCTAACGGCCGCCAAGTCTATTTTGGACTTGCAGCCACCTTTCGGTGACTTGCGCAAGCATTTGCTGGCATTCGGCAAGGGCGACGGGGTTTCCAATTTCTTGTTGGAGGAATTTTTGCACTTGGGGATAAAGCTCGATCGCCAAATCCGTCTGCGGGACTTGGCCCCTTTGGTAGGCACCTACCTGTAACAAGTCGATGACTTCCTTGTAGGTGGCAATGATTTGTCGAATTGCCAACGCGCTTTTGCGGTGCCCCGTTTCGGTCAACTCCATAAAGAGGCGGCTAGCACTCAGTCCGATGTCGATCGCGGGGAAATGCGCCGCGTTGGCAAGTTCGCGACTTAGACAAATGTGGCCGTCCAAGATCGAACGCGCGTTGTCGGCAACCGGGTCATTGGTGTCGTCGCCTTCGACAAGCACTGTTAACAACGCGGTAATGCTTCCCGTGTCCGAGTTCCCCAAATTCTCCAGCAGAACGGCTTGCTTTTGGAACACGGATGGTGTGTAGCCACGCGAGGTCGGTGGCTCGCCAAGCATTAGGCCAAGTTCACGCTGTGCCATTGCCCAGCGAGTTAAGCTATCGAACATCAACAAGACACGTTTGCCCTGTGCGCGAAACCAATTGGCTGCAGCAACCGCGGCTTCCCCCGCGCGGATCCTGGCCAAAGGCGTTTCATCAGCGAGCGAAACAAAAACCGCCGATCGCGCTAAACCTTCGGTCCCCAATGAATCTTCGATAAACGGTAGCACCTCCCGCCCACGTTCGCCAATCAACGCAACAACATTCAAATCGGCCTCGCCAAATTTCGCGATATCGCCGAGGAGTGTACTTTTGCCGACGCCGCTGCCGGCCATCATGCCCACGCGTTGCCCCACACCCATAGTGAGAATTCCGTCGATTGCTTTTTGACCGGTGTGAAAGATCTCTTTGATAGGCGTTCGTTGCAAGGGAGATGGCGGAGTGACGCGATAGTCCACCTGACAAACATCTCGCAAAGGGCCCAACTGGTCGATGGGCTCACCCATACAATTGACGACACGCCCCAGGAGACCATTGCCAGCTGGCACTTGCATTGATCGTTCCAACAACCACACCTCGTTGCCTTGTTGCAAACTGACTTGAGCGGAGAAAGGCATGAGTTGAGCCTCGTCGCCACGAAAGCCAATGACTTCGGCCAGGCACGTTGTGCCATTGTGCATGTGGATGCGACAGAGTTGTCCAATGGAGGCAGGAATCGAAGCGGTGATGGCACCCTGCGCACTACGCAAGATTCCGCCGATCTGGAAATCGCTGCAAGCCTCGATCGTTTTTTCCAGGGTGGCGACGTTCAATTTCAGCATTCGACAATCCTTCCACGAGTTTTTGTTCGATCTCAGCCAGCTTGCTCTCGACTCCCGCAAAGAACGTGAAGGCGGGTCCTACGATGCTACAGTCGCCAATCGCAATCTCTGGGTCAGCAACAATATGCAATTTTTCGCGACGCAACACGGCAGCATGGCTATGATTCAAACGCGAATAAACTTCTGGATGAACGTGAACGACGATTGGCGTGTCGGCATCAAGCTGCGCTAGCGACATTTCGACCAAATGCTCAATGCGCGAGGTGTCATCGGCAATCTCCGTGTAAATAATTGATCGTGCGATTTTTACCGATAGGCGAACAGCAAGTTCCTGAAGCTCCGCGAGCGACTGACGACGCGCGGCTGACATTTCCTCAAGTTGGGCTTGGATGCTCTCAAGCGAATCCATCACTTCTTGGTGTTCATTTTCTGCTTGCTGTTTTTCGACTACTTCCCTGGAAGGCTCGACTTTTTGAATTATCTGATTGATAGTAACGGCAATAGTTTGGCCAGTTAACGGGTTGCGCGCGTGAACCTCGCGAAGCGGCTGACCAAGGGTAATTATGTGTCGTTCCATCAATATCGCTTGACGTTTGTTCAATAAAATAATTTTTGAGTTTGTTCGGAGTGGTCTCGGTTTTTCGTGCGAGCGAAATGCGATTGCGATGTTGATTGATTTTTACATTGAAATTTCGCCAGCTTCATCCATCCGCGCAAGCGTTTGAGCGATCTCGAAACGAGCGGCTTCGATTTCTTCTTCCGTAGCGCGTTCATTGAAGCCAATCTCTTCTTCGATCGACTGCCTGGCTCGCTTGGACATGTTGCTAAGGATTCGCGTGCTGATTTCTTGATCAGCGCGTGTTAACGACATGACCAATTGTTCTGATTGGATTTTCGCCAAGACGGATTGAATCGAGCGGTCGTTGAGTCGTAAAAGATCCTTGAATCGATAGAGTTTGGCCTGGATTTGCTCCGCAAACTCCGGAGTTTTGTCCTTGAGGTTTGTCATCATCGAGCGTCGCGTTTCTTTGGGGAGGGCACGCATCATTTCCACGAGCTTGTCGAGCATTTCAGGATCGACCCGACGTTGGCGAATGGCATTCGCTTTTTCGAAAATCGTACGCATCACCTTTTGTACGATCGGCTGTGGGATAGTCGTTGGATTGCCCAATTCGATAAAGGATTCAACCCGTATTGTCTCAGGGAAAAACTCCAAAGCACGCCCTGAAATATCAGATTCAAGTTGCCGAAGCACTAGCGCAATGGTTTTTGGTTGATCGTCAGCGAGTGCGGTCGCGATTTGGTAAGGGTCCAATTTGCAGAGATCCGCAACGACATCATACGTCGATTCGACGCGTTCGAAGATCGTGATTTGTGGTGCCAGTGGGGAGTCCACTTTTGAATTGCTCTCGCCATTCTTTTTCTTGTCGTCCGAGACTTTCAGCTGTGACATCGCGAATTGAAAGTACCGCTCAAAGTCTTGGAGCACGAGTTGAATTTCATCGGGAGAAGGTGGGTCGGCTTTGAATTCCGTGATCAGCCGTTTGATGACGGCAGCGCGCGGGGCAGCAACGCTTTTCAACGCAACCTCAGTCGCGGAATCTCCAATGAGATTCAAGAGCAGGGCCAGTCGTTCATCATTTGAGTAGTTTTGCATGTTGTTTGCTTAAGTAGTACAGACTTCCAGCATGTCTTGTGCGAAATGACAGGCTGGAAGCCTATCTCAAATATTTATTAGGCAGCCTTCTTCTCTCCAGGTTTTGACGGTGCCGATGAGTTCGCGTCCCCGGAGTTGGCCCAGGCGGCAATGATTTGTGCAAAGGCATCGGGGTTGTTTTTGAGCAAATCGCCCAACTGGCTAACACCCGCAGTGTTGGCAGTGCCTCCGGTTGCAGCTCCGTTGTCTGCTAAAGGAGCGGGCTTCATTTTGCGAAGTGTCATGAAACCGAGTAATAACGCGACCAGTGCGGCAATCCCTAAAGAGACGTTACGGACGATTTCATTAATGTTTTGCCATGGAATTGGGGCGCTCGTTACTTCCGGAGCCACGATGTCCTGGAAGGGTGCGAAGATTACCGAGATGCTGTCGCGGTCGTCCAGGAATCCAACAGCGTTTTTGATCGTGTCTTTGATTCCTTCCTCGACTTTAGGCAAAACGGCACCTTGAGCATCGGTCACACCCTGAGCCTTGTCGTTTACGACGACCGAAACGGTTAGTTTCGTCAGATTGGGTGCTTGGTCGACCTCGACGGTTTCGGTCATGGCGTTTAGGTAAGTGAAGGTCGAGTCGTTTATATCTGTTTTGAGTTGTGTGCCAGGAACGTTGGTTCCGGTGCTGCTGGTGAGGTTCGCTTGGACACCGGCAGTACCGGCTGCGAGGTCATCAACGCTGGTAGTTTTTTCCTTTTTATTTGTTTCTGTGCTGACTACTTTCCCCTCTGGGTCATAGACAGTGCGCGTCATGTTGGCTTGTTTGAAATCAAAGTCTGCCGTCACGCTGACCGTGAAATTGTCGTAGCCCAAGTGTGCCAATTGCTGCTGAGCACGCGAGGTCAAGATGCGTTCACGTTCCAGGCGATAGTCCTCCTGGCGTGTGAGGATGACGACACCTTCATCTCCAGTGGTATAGGCTTTACCATCGGTATCGGTGATGGAGACATTCATGGGTGTCAGTCCGACAACGGCATTCGCGACTAACACAGCCATCGCCTGCGCCTGTTGTTCTCCGAAATGAACGGAAGCCTTCACCGTGAGCAACACACTGGCCTTGGGTTCGATCCGTTGGCGAATAAAGGGGTGAGCGTCCGGGAGACTCAGGTGCACAATGGCCTTTTCCACAGAGGGAAATCGCATCAGTGAGGCGGCGATTTGCTTTTCTTGATTGCGTCGTCTGACTTCGTTTTCC
>JAHEAM010000174.1 GCA_024642765.1 Planctomycetaceae bacterium | reverse complement strand
CATGATATTTAAAACGACCGCGATCGAATTTCACTTGAGTGATCCCTGCTGCCTTGGCTTTTTCCGCAATCGCTTGCCCGACCATTTTAGCAGCATCACAATTACCGCCGGACTTGATTTTCCCGGACAGTTCTTTATCACGAGTACTCGCGGAAACAAGCGTTTTGCCAGCTAAGTCATCGATCAATTGGCAGTAAACATGGCCGCTGCTGCGAAAGATCGACAAACGCGGTCGTTCGCTAATCCCTCGCAAATGATTGCGGACGCGGTAATTTCGCCGCCGCCGTTGACCAGCAATGATTTTTTGTTTTCTCACCGTGATTTACCTTATTAGACAATTGAAAGATACAACTGGCTGTATTTGTGTTTTTGAAATGGAAAAGCTTCTGGCCACATTCACGTCGGGCGATGGACTCACGCGACACTCACTTGATAACTATTATGCCTTAGCAGCCTTACCAGGTTTCAGTTTGATGACCTCGCCCAAGTAACGAATGCCCTTGCCTTTGTAGGGCTCAGGTTTTCGCAGCGAGCGGATCTCGGCGGCAAATTGACCGACGAGTTGTTTGTCAATGCCACTGATATTGATGTGCGTTTGGTCTGGCACGACGACCGTTAAACCGTCAGGAACATCACGTTTTAGTTCGTTCGCAAAACCGACACGAAGTGATAGTTTTTTGCCGGCCAAATTGCAAACGTAACCAACGCCTACTAGTTCTAGTTTCTTTTCGTATCCGTTTTTGACACCTTCGATCATATTGCGAACCAAGGCTCGTGTCAGTCCGTGCATTGCCTTGGATTGACGCTCGTCATTTTGTCGTTTGACGACCAATGATTTACCGCCGTCTTGAACCTCTACGTCGACCGACGCATCAAGTGCACGAGATAAATGGCCCTTGGGGCCTTCGACTGTGATTTTTTTGCCGTCAACAGAAACCTTGACGCCATCAAGGATCGCAACGGGAATTTTTCCAATTCGGGACATCGTTCCAAATCTCTATGTAATACCAAAAACTCTATATAATGCGGAACTCAAAGGCAAAGGCACAGGATTGATGCGTTGAATCATCAGTCCCACTTTGTCGAATATTTTCCTACCAGATTTCACAAATGACTTCGCCGCCGACTTTACTCTTGCGGGCCTCACGGTCGCTCATCACGCCTTGGCTTGTGCTCAAAATCGTGATACCCAAACCGTTGAGCACAGGACGCAAATCCGCAGCCCGTCGATAGATCCGGCAACCCGGCTTGCTCACTCGCTTCACATGGCGAATCACGTGCTCACCGCTTGGTCCGTATTTGAGTTCGAGACGCAATTGGCTTACGGGCTGGTCTTCGACTTCGACCCAATCCCAAATGAAGCCCTCTCGCTTCAATACTTCTGCCACCCCGCGCTTGACCTTGGACACGGGCACATCTACATGTGGCCGCTCGACACGAACTGCATTTCGAATGCGCGTCAGCATGTCTGCTAATGGGTCAGTCATCATAGTCGTAAAGTTCCTCTACCAATTACAAATCAAGCCAATCGAACGTAAACCATTCGTTTACCAACTTGCTTTCCGAACACCGGGAATCAAGCCTTGGTCGCCAAGTTTTCGAAAGCAAATTCGGCAGATGCCAAACTTGCGGTAAACGGCGCGAGATCGACCACACATTTTGCAGCGATGTTCGCGACGTGTGGAAAACTTCGGCTCGCGATTGGCCTTGGCGATTTTTGATTTTTTTGCCACAACAAATCCTGCGAAAAACTTCTAATGTACCGTTTCAAAAATTCGTCTTGGACAAATAAATTCCACCATAAATAGATGGACAAATCTCTCAAAACGAAACCAACAACCTTCTACTCAAATCTTCTTAACCCCAAGCGATCCGCACACCATTTCCAGCAACAAGTTTTCAGATGAAATAAACCTAATTGCTAAAAGCGAGACAAATCGCAGGCATACGCCCTATGCGGCTTCCACCGTTTTGCGGTCGCGGAAAGGCATGCCAAACATCCGTAACAGTTCTCGGCCCTGCTCGTCTGTTTTGGCCGTCGACACGAACGCAATGTTCATTCCTTGGGACCGTGTGAACTTATCAGGGTTCAATTCGGCAAACACCAAATACTCAGTCAAGCCCAAGCTGTAATTCCCTTGGCCGTCAAACGCTTTCGTGCTGACGCCTCGAAAGTCACGAACGCGAGGCAAAGCAAACGTAAACAATCGATCCATGAATTCATACATTTTTGAGCCACGCAACGTGACTTTACAGCCAATCGAAACGCCCTCACGTAACTTGAATCCCGCGATCGACTTGCGGGCTTTCGTAATCACCGATTTTTGACCGGCTATCAATGTGAGCGCTTCTGCAGCTTCTTCCAAAACTTTCTTATCCGTCAACGCTAAGCCGACGCCCATGTTGATCACGATCTTCTCCAGACGTGGGACGGCCATGACATTCTTGATGTCAAACTTGGCCGCCATCTCGCCTTGAATCTGATCCAGATAAAGTTGATGTAATCGAGGTTTCATTGTTCTCTGTTTAACTCCCAAAGCAGTTCCGAATCGAATTCGAAAAGGCGTGGCTCAAGTTCTAAAATGCGTTTTATGTCTAAATAACTTCGTTTGCCAAGCTGACGATTTTCATGAAATTTTGGTCACGCAGCTCGCGAGCAACGGCCCCGAAAATACGGGTTCCACGAGGATTGTTGTCTTTGTCGATGATTACCGCTGCGTTACTATCGAAGCGAATATAGCTGCCGTCTTCGCGTCGTGTCGATTTCTTCGTTCGTACAATCACCGCACGCACGACAGATTTCTTCTTAATTTCGCTGCCGGGAATCACGCTTTTAACGCTGCAAATGATGACATCACCAAGACCAGCAAAGCGGCGTCGCGACCCACCCAACACTTTGATACACATAATTTCTTTGGCACCGGTGTTATCGGCGACTTGCAAGCGGCTTTCCTGTTGAATCATGGCTAATTGTCTTTTTGATTGTCTGTATTAATGATTCTTGTGAGCTGTTAGCAATACTGAGCTGTCAGCAATGTCTTACGCTATCCAAAACTAAGTCGATGCTGGCGAATCGTCAGTGGTTTGATGCTCGACAGCCGCAGCTGCCTTGATAGCCGCCAAATCCACATCGGTTGTTTTCGCAACGACTTCCGTTAACAGCCAACGCTTGGTTCTGGAGAAAGGTCGAGATTCAATGATCCGCACTGTGTCACCCAAGCCTGACACGTTTTCTTCGTCATGAACGTGACAGGTCGTTTTGTGGCGAATGAACTTCCCGTACTTTGGGTGTCGAACCTTACGGCTGATTTCAACCACACGGGTCTTATTCATTTTGTCGCTGGTCACTTTACCAATCAATACGCGCTTAGGCATTTTTCACCGTCCAACCCATTCTTAAATTCCAACCAAACTTTCGTACTCAACTTTTTTGCACTTTTCCGCGGTCGTAAATGACGACTACTTTTGTACCGACTTATTTTGCGGAAGCCGTCACCCGCTGACCTTGGATCGTTTTGATCCGAGCAATCAATCGACGATTGCGCCGAACCTCTGTTGGTGCATCCAAGCGATCCGTTTGCGATTGAACACGCAACTTAAACAATTTCGTGCACGCCTCTCGCAGGCTGGCAGCCAATTGCTCGTCGCTCATTTGTCGCAATGCACTCGCGCTGTTTTCTCGATCTTTCATCTTTCCTAATCCCGTGTGAACCACTAGCGATTCGTCTTAATTCTTTTCGTATCACCGTCGGCGAAATGACAAACAATCACCGAGCTGTGAATCATCCAACGCTACATTAGTGCGAACGGCGTTTGACCATTCGAACCTTCAGCGGCATTTTGTGCGCCAAACGAGCAAAACAAATCTTCGCTTGCTCTTCCGTCACTCCAGACAACTCATACAAAATGGTGCCCGGATGAATTGTGGCAACCCAGGCCGCCGGCTCACCCTTACCCTTACCCATCCGAGTTTCCAGAGGGCGCGAAGTGATCGATCGGTGTGGGAACACACGAATATACAACCGACCTTCGCCCCGAATGTATTGCTGTGCTGCGATACGTCCGGCCTCGATCGTCTGAGCCTTTAGCCAACCGCCGTCAAGCGATTGAAGTCCAAAGTCGCCTAACACAACTCGATTTCCTCGAGTCGCATTACCTTTTATACGACCTCTTTGGACCTTTCGATGCTTGACCCGCTTGGGCATCAGCGCCATCGGTGTCGTCTCCGTAAGTACCTTGGTTAATCCAGACCTGAACACCCAGGTGACCTTGTGCGGTCATAGCCTCGGTGAACCCATAATCAATTTTTGCACGTAACGTGCTCAGCGGCATTGAACCGCTAATTTGTTTTTCGCGGCGAGCCATTTCAGCACCGCCTAGTCGCCCCGCCAATTGAATCTTGATTCCCTTGGCTCCGGCATCCATCGATTCTTCCGACGCTCGTTTCATCGTGCGTCGGAAGCTTGAGCGTTTAGATAACTGTTCAGCAATCTTCTCGGCAACCAGTTGAGCATAAATGTCGGGACGACCAATTTCTTCGATTTTCAAATTGATGCGTCGACCGGTCAGGTTTTGCAGCTCTTCTTGCAAAAGCTCGATCTCCTGACCTTTTTTGCCGATGATCAACCCGGGACGCGCCACAAACAAAATCACCTTAACTTCATCGCGAGTTCGTTCAATTTCGATCCGATCAATCCCCGCTGCCGAATAGTTGCGCGTCGGATGCTTTTTGATGAATGTTCTAAGTTTCCTGTCTTCCAGTAACAACGTCGAAAACTCTTCTTTCGGCGCGTACCAACGACTTTTCCAGCCCATCATCACGCCTGTTCGGTATCCGACGGGATTAACTTTTTGACCCATTTTTGCTCGTCCTGCTATTCAATTCTGCAATGGATTGACAATGCTCGGTTAGAACACTGCCGGCCAACACTTAAACTTCCGACACCGACACTTGGATATGCGACATTCGCTTCTTAATCATAAACGCCATGCCTCGGGCCCGCGGTTGAATTCGCTTGAACATTGGCCCGCCATCGATGCGAGCATCGGAAATGTACAAGTCGCGGAAGGCAGCAACTTTCCCTGAATTCTGCTCAGGGTCCTGTGCATTTGCCGCCGCACTGCGAATCACTTTTTCCAACATGCGTGCACCGCGGTGAGGCTGAAATTTCAATGCATCTAATGCTTCGTCTACGAACTTCCCGCGAACCAAATCCGCCAAATGACGGACCTTTCGAGGGCTAATTCGAGCAAAGCGATGTGTGGCGGTAAACATTTTCGAAGTACTCAACTGTCAAAAAAACAAACTCAATTCCGTTAGGAAAACGGCTCACCAACCCAAACCTATTTCTTGCCACCCGAGTGGCCCTTGAAGGTCCTCGTGGGAGCGAACTCACCCAGCTTATGCCCCACCATTTCTTCGGTGATATAAACTTTAAGATGCTGCTTTCCATTATGGACCATGAAGGTATGTCCGACGAATTCAGGAATCACCGTACACGACCTTGCCCAAGTCTTGATGGCGTCCTTTTTTCCAGCGGCGTCCAACTTCGCAACCTTTTTGTAAACGTTCTCGTCTACATAAGGTCCTTTTTTTTGCGATCTACTCATAACTTCTTTTCACAATTCGTGATTCAACTTTTTGTTTCGAACCGCTTATCTTTTTCGTGAGTCCAGGCACATCCCAGGTCACGAAAGTCCTTTTGAATTGGACTATCTCAATTTCAACTGACCGTAACGGCGTGAGCGACGACGACGCAAGATCGCCGAGTTCGATGCCTTGCCACGTTTTCGTGTTCCACCGCCCTTGGCTGGCTTTCCTTGCGGACTAACTGGATGGCGCCCACCTTTTGTTCGACCTTCACCACCACCGTGCGGGTGATCGATCGGGTTCATTGCGGTACCGCGAACATGCGGTCGACGGCCAAGCCAGCGTGTTCGCCCGGCTTTCCCCAAAACAACATTCATATGATCGGAGTTGCTTACTTTTCCAATCGACGCTCGGCAATTGGCCGGGACCCGTCGAATCTCACCACTAGGCAGAGAAATCTGAGCCCACTCAGCTTCACGAGCCATCAATGTAGCACTTGAACCCGCACTGCGGCACAACTCAGCTCCTTGGCCGGGCTTCAATTCAATGCAATGAATCTCAGTGGCCAAAGGAATGTTTTTAAGAGGCATACAATTGCCAACGTTCGGTGGCGAGTCAGGACCGTTCTGAACTTTGTCGCCAGCCTTCAACCCGTCCGGAGCGATAATGTAACGCTTTTCACCATCCACAAAATGCAACAGAGCAATACGCGCATTGCGGTTGGGATCGTACTGGATCGAATTCACGCTTGCCACAACCGAGTCTTTATCGCGACGAAAATCGATAACGCGATACATTTGCTTATGACCGCCACCACGATGACGCGCCGTGATCTTACCTTGATTATTACGACCGCCCGTTTTCTTCTTCGGACGAAGCAGGCTCTTCTCAGGAATAGCACCCTTCGTCAACTCCGCGAAATCGCTGACCGACGCGTCGCGACGCCCAGCAGATGTCGGTTTGTAATGTCGAATTCCCATTAATCAAATCCTAATTATTTTTTGGCGACAAACACCGCCCAATTGAACTTCAAAATCATCGCAGACTAAACGAAGTCGATTCGTCCGTCACCTTTAACGCGAACGATTGCTTTCTTCATGCCTTTTGTGTGACCGATGCCTTGTCGATAACGCCGAGCCTTGCCCTTGCGGTTTTGAGTCGCAACCTTGCCAACCTCAACGTCAAAAAGCTGCTGAACAGCTTGCTTGATTTCAGTCTTGGTTGCCAAAGGATTAACCTCGAAGGCATAGTGGTTCGCAACTTCCGACTGATAGACGCCTTTTTCTGTCACCAAAGGTCGGAGAATGATTTGATGCGGTTCCAGCTTGAGCTTGGTTTTCACACCGGTTTTCTTATTGCTCGCCACTTTTTTCGACATCACAAACTCCAACTAATATTTCTTGTTTTCGCAATCAACTTTTGCGGACCGACGACATGCAAACAAACCACTATTTGGCAGTCGCCTGAGCCGACGCTTGCTCTTTCGCCCAATCCAAAGCCGCTCGAGTAAACACAACTCGACTTGGCTTCAGCACAGCCCAAGCGTTAAGCTCCGCGACTGGCGACACTGACACGCGATCAATATTACGAGCACTACGAAACACGACTGGATCCAAACCACTAGTCGTGATCAGAGTGCTTTTACCTTCCAACCCGATCGCCTTCAAGAAGCCTGCAACTTCCTTTGTTTTCGGTGCCGACAAACCAAAGTCATCCACAACCACAACTTCATTATCCTGGATCTTGCCGGCGATTGCCATTCGCGTCGCCAAACGGACCGCTTTCTTTGGCAACCGATAGGAAAAATCCCGAGTTCGCAACGCAAACGCATGACCACCACCACGCCGGATATTTGATCGCTTACTACCAGCCCGGGCGTTGCCTGTGCCTTTTTGCTTGTACATTTTCTTCGTTGAACCAGACACATCGGCACGCGACTTCGTGCCCCGCGTACCCTGACGCATGTTGGCCTGATACATCACGA
>JAHEAM010000173.1 GCA_024642765.1 Planctomycetaceae bacterium | reverse complement strand
TCCAACTTAAGTTGGCCATACGGGATACTGTCGTGTCGTTAGCAGAAATCGTGAGAGTTCCAGACGCCGAATTGAGGGGTTTAATTGCATTAGCAAATCGCGAATGTGCCACCACAGGTCAATATGAAACCGTTTACAAACTGTCCAAACTTATGTTGGCCTTGGAACCGGAAAACGACACCTGGAAGAATTCACTGGGAATTGCAGCAATCACAACTAATCGGTTTGCGGAAGCAAATGAGATTTACCAGAATGACCCAGGAATCGTTTTGAAATTCCCAAAAAACTTCAGGGACCTTTATAGTCAATTGCCGGCACTCCTAGCGGCACAAGCCGAAGAAAAGGAACGAGACGAACGCGCGGCCCAAACAGATGATTTACCACGCGTTCTCATCAAGACGACCAAGGGTGATATCGTTGCCGAATTATTTGAAAATGAGGCACCCGAAACGGTCGGGAATTTTCTCAATTTGGTTGAAAAAGAATTTTACGATGGGCTTTTGTTCTTTGCGGTCGTCGCGAACTACAAGGCTCAAACCGGCAGTCCAACAAATGACCTTTCTGGAACCGCGGGTTACTTTATTCGAGATGAATACAACCGACCCGACAGGCGGCATCATTTTACTTACGTACTTGCTATGGCAGGCACGGAACAGCCCAACCAATCCAGCTCTCAGTTTTACATAACCCATTGGCCCGATTTGGATTTAGATAAGAATCGAACGGTGTTTGGGCGGATCATATCTGGGTTCGAAAATTTCAAACAATTGAATCCGACATCAATCGTCAATGCGGAAAATGAAGAGAAACCGCTTTTGGGTGTCGTTCCCGACAAGATCATTTCTATTACGGTTCTTCGCAAACGGAATCATGAATATGTGCCGACAATTGAAAAAGATTTTCGTTAGGCCTTGCGTCGCGCCGAGAAAATAACTTAAGCTCGCGTAAACACTAGTAGCGAAAGTGTCGGATTTGTTCGCCCTTGTGTACGATATTGGTCATCGCTTCGATGCCAATATCAAGATGTGTCTCCGACCAATTGTTAGTAACGTAACGATCTGATTCTTCTGTTTTTACTCCGTCAGGAGTGATCGGCACATCGCTGATCAACAAGAGCGCTCCGCGCGAAATGGCGTTGTAGTGGCCTACGATAAAGATCGTTGCCGTTTCCATTTCGATTCCAATGCAGGTCATCTTTACCAAACGTTCACGAAATGTCTCGTCGTGCTCCCAAAGGCGGCGATTGGTTGTGTAGACCACGCCCGTTCTGTAATCCAATCGCCGTTCCACCATATGTTCTGAAACAAACTTATGAAGCTTGAAGCTCGGTAAAGCCGGTACCTCTGGGGGGAAGTAGTCCATGCTCATGCCCTCGCCGCGGATAGCAGCAATTGGCAGAATAAAATGCCCGATCTCTGTTGTCTTCTTGAGACCGCCACATTTTCCCAGAAACAAAACGCCCTCAGGTCGCCTCGCCGACAACAAATCCATGATGGTTGCGGCGTTAGCCGATCCCATTCCAAAGTTTACGATCGTTAGTCCGGCAGAATTGGTCGCGGCCTGCATCGGACGACCAACGCCCTGAATATCACAATCGAATTTATTGCAAAATCGTTCGACGTAATCATGAAAGTTGGTCAACAAAATGTAATCGCCAAATTCATCGATCGGCATTCCGGTGTAACGCGGCAACCAGTTTTTGGCAATCGACAAACGATCAATGGCCGTTCTTGAAACATCGGGTTCACTCACTTCTTACTCCTTGTTTCAGCCGCGAATGGCCCACCGAAAAATTTCAGAGAGCTTGGGAACCTTGCCTTGCCATAAGATTCCGACACGAAAAATCCGACTTGCCAACGTGATAATCATTAGTGTCGCCATGATCAATAGCAGCAACGACAACAAAATTTCCCATAGCGGAATTGGTTGTCCCGTTGCCATCCGCAAGACCATGGTCGTGCTGGCCGAGGGTGGAAAAAGTGAAGTCCAAACCGCAAGTTTCCCGAGAGGTTCATGTAAAATCAACAGCCAAACAAACATCGGCATCATGAGCAGCATCCAGACGGGTAACAGCATGGATTGCGCTTCCTTCAGCTGCGAAACACTGGCGCCCACTGCCATGAAAATCGACGCGTAAAACAATACGCCGAAGACTTGAAAGACAACGAACCAGGGAAGGATTTCGGTGGGAACGTTTGCAACCCAACCGCGGTCGTTTGCGACTACCATGATTCCAACCGTGTAGATCGCAAAAATCGTAAGCGAACCGCTGACTGTTCCGATCAACTTGCCTAGCATCAATTGAAAAGAACTAACGCTGCCAAGCAAGACTTCGGCGATACGATGCGACTTTTCTTCCAAAACACTTTCGAGCATAGGTTGTGCCGACATGAAAATGACCATGAACATCAGCATCATCATGCCCATTGGCAAGAAGATGTCTGCCATTTCGTTCTTTTCAGTCGCTTTTAAAATCTGGCCGTCAATAGTTTGTTCGATCAAACCCATGCCTGATACGGTGACCGGAGACGAGGCACGATTGATGCGTTCGATTTCATTTTGAGAGAACGAACCACTCCACTTTTTTTCGCGAACAATCTGATTGAGTTCCGCGGTCAGCCAACTCCGTGTATTCGCAATGCTGGAATCTTGGGAATAGAGCAAGGCCACGCCAGCTGGATTCTCAACGTCAACCAGGCCTGGTGGCAATTCAACGAACCCGTAGAGCTCGCCGTCACGAATGGCATTCGATAGTCGCAATCGCTCTTCGTCATCAACGACGTCTTGCGCGGCTCGCTCAAGTTGGTAAAACTCACCGCGCCCCATTCCGGCCATACCCGCCGCAATCGATGAGTCGTCCTCAGTCGGCATTCCAGCCAAATTTGTGACGAATTCATTGTGGCGTTGCGCGGAGTTTTGCAATGCAGCAAACACCTCGTTACCGCCGTCGAAGACGACAAGTTTAAGTGTTTTTGTCTCGCCCACTTTGCGAAGCATTTGAGTAGCCAACATACTGCCAAACATCAATACGGGCATCATGATGACGGACAACAAAAAAGCCTTGGTGCCGACCATCGCTCGATATTCACGTGCCGCAATCGTCAGAATCTTTCTCACGGGGTGCTGGTCTCCGCAGTTAGCTCGCTCGGTTTCGCAATGCGAACGAAAATGTCGTGCAAAGATGGCTTGATGACTTGGAAATGTCGAATCGTTCCCAGTTCCGCGAGTTGCCGCAAGTAATTTTGAGATTGAGCGGGGTCTGTCATTCGGAACTCGATGAAACGCCCGACATTTCCAACGTCTTGAATTCCGTCGAGCTTTGGTAACGGCTGATCGATACTCGCAAACTGCACTCGCACTCGGTCGGCAGGGTATTTGGCCTGGATCGCATCCAACGTGCCGTCGAGCACCTTGTTGCCGTTGAAGATCATGAATATGGTGTCGCACATTTTTTCTGCCATTTCCATATCGTGAGTTGAGAAAATAATCGTGACTCCCTGTTGCCGCAATTGAATGACGGCGTCACGCAACGATTCCATATTGACGGGATCAAGTCCGCTGAATGGTTCATCGAGAATCAACAGTTTGGGCCGCGCCACGACAGCGGAAATAAATTGAATTTTTTGAGCCATGCCTTTTGAAAGCGCTTCGATGCGTTTGTTTGCCCATTCGGCGGCACCGAGTCGCTCGAGCCAATCTTCGATATCGCGGCGACATTGGTAATGGCCCTTAAGGCGGGCGTAGTAGGCGAGAATGTCTCGAACCTTCATCCGTTTGTATAGGCCGCGTTCTTCGGGCAGATAACCCAGGCGATTGTCGGCGACGGCCCCCTGACGCTGGCCAAGTACAAAAACATCTCCCGAATCGGGCTGGAAGATTCTTAAAATCATTCGCAGCGTCGTGGTCTTGCCGCTGCCGTTGGGGCCTATGAATCCGTAGATCGATCCGAAAGGGACGTTGACGTCAAGTTTGTTCACAGCAACTTGCTTGCCAAACCGTTTGGTCACTTGTTGCAAGCGAATGGCTGCGTCCATTGGTTTTTCAGTAATTCCTCGTTGCGTTCATCATGATCGCTGTCGCCGACGACAGTTCTCGCCAATCCATTATAGCGAGTTTATCAGGTGCCGGAGTTAACCTGTGTGGGCGATTTCGAAAAGACATTTTGTTCGTTGCCACTCGCCTTGTCTGACCTTGGTTCCGAATTCTGAACCTCTTGGACCGCAGGAATTGTGGAACTCGGTTCCTTTGGCAAACCTGGTTGAATCCGCGAAATGAAATCTTGAGGGCCCAGAAAAGTTTGGGATCCAAAATGCAAGGGTTCGGATCGAGCTGGGTCGTAGATGGCATAATAGGGCAAGCCATTTGCCGTATTCCCTAGTCCGTCCAGTAGCATTTTTATTTCTTTTGACTCTTCGGTATTGTCTGCTTTGAGCGCCACAATATTATTTTGTTCGAAGAAATCATATGTTGCCTTGCGGTTGAACGACGTGAATTCATTTGTCTTGCAAGTGAAGCACCAGTCTGCAGTCGCATCAACAAAAACAGTACGGCCCTCGGCCAAATAACTTTCCAGCGTCGATTTGCTGTAGCGTTCCCATTTCAGTTCGTATTGTGGAATCAAGAAGTAGAATGCGACTAGGGCTCCGACGCAGGACAGAGCTCCGGCCTTTATCCAGACCTTGAACTTTGTGCCCGCGGTATCCAGCATCGAAATCTTGCCAACGATCCAGCAGGCCATCCCGAGGAAAATCATGAATGTGAGAGTACTCGACTGATACTTCTTTGTGATGGAGCCAAAGAAAAACACAACGGCACCTAAGAGCAAAAACCCCATCAGAATCTTGAACGTTTCCATCCAAGCGCCCGGACGAGGAAGCATTTTCGCCAGGCCAGGCATGAAACCCAAAACCAGGTACGGCGAGGCCATCCCCAGGCCCATGAAGAAGAACACCAGATAAGTGATCCATGCTGGTTGAGCGATCGCCCAGACGACAGCAGGCACCAGCATCGGTCCACTACATGGAGTTGCAAGCAGTGTTGAAAACACGCCTTTGACGAACGCTCCGAAAAAACCTTCCTGTTTTTGCGCTGCACCGCCAGCAGTTCCGACGAAGCCGGGAATGGGAATCTCCCACACGCCGACAAAGCTGAGTGCAAACACAAACAACACCGAGACCATGACGATTGTAAATCGCACGTCCTTGTATAAATCGCCCCAACCGAATCCGAAGAACACCGCCAACGTCGCCAACACCATGAAGACCGCGATGATGCCCGCGGTAAAAGCCACGTTCAGAAAAATTAAACGCCCGGGTTTTGAACCCGCCTGATTTACGAACGACATGATTTTGATGCCAATCACTGGCAACACACATGGCATCACGTTTAAAATCAATCCTGCCAAAAACGCAAAAGCGAATACAAGTGCCGCAGGGTAGTCTTTCCAAGCTCCGCCTTGTTTGCGGGTTTCAGCATATTTGGCGACGTCCTCTTTGACCGATTCGTATGGAAGGCCGTCTTCGAATTCGCCTGCAAGCGAGCCTTCTTCGGGAGAAGCTGTGACGGGAATGTTCACTGAGAATTTAACGGAATGCGGCTTGTCGCATGTGCTGGCAGTGCATGTCTGAAATCCGATTGCGCCACCAATCAGTTCGGCTTCGCCGACCTTCAAGTCCTTCGGTGCCCTCAGCGTGTATTCCCAAAACACAACGTCGGGATGGGATTCGGTTTTTTCGCCATTTATTTCTTCTGCAATCAATTCGCCTTTTGTCTCCGGGCCAGTCGTGGTCCATTTACCGAGCTTTGAAAAGACGATGAGCGTGGGGTTGCTCGATATGTCATCGGACGGCTCCTGGGAAAAGGGGTAGATGTGATAATCCCCTTGAGGTTCAGCCTTGATGGTCAACTTAATTTCGCCGCCAGGGGAAACAGAGGCCGCGGATGTCGCAGCTGAAAATAGGACATGCCCTTGCTTGGGTTGGAAAGCTTCGGCACTACCAGAATCAATCGTGCCTGCATATTCGGCGGTCAAATTTTCTTTGATTTGGAGGCAGCCAGACTCGCATCGTTGACCCTTCATCAGAACGGGGATTTTAGTTTTGGTTGGGTCGACGCCTTCCGCAAATTCAATGGGCGCGTACCAAGTCGCTTCATGTTCAAAATACTCAATGCGAACATCAGGAAAGGCTGGGTCGGCATCATCGATCAACGGGTCTGTTTTGGATTTGAAATCACCAAACGTGTATCGATCGCTTGGTTCGATTTTAAATTGTGTTTTCAGCGGTCCGCCAGGCGGTTGTGTCGTCGAATAAATGTGCCAACCATCCGCGAGTGTCACGTGGACCGTCAGGATGCCCGTGCGTTTGCCTTTTTGAATTTTGAATTCGGAATCGACCGAGAATTCGTCCGAAGCATCTTGGTTGAATCCGCCAAAGTCGACTTGGCCTATCGCATGCGTAGCAGGCACCGTCACAAAAAGAAAAATCGTTAGACACGCAATTGCCAATCGGGTGAGTTTGGATTGCAGAAACTTGTTAGATTGGGTCGAGGTTGACTGGATTATTTGCACTTGATTGTTTCTCGTTTCGGATGCATCTCGTCGTATGCGGCTGAAGGTTTGCCGGCCTACCTATTAATACGACGTAGGTGTTCAAATTTAGCCGAATTGTCGCAAAAAATCGATGGCGATTTTGATTGGTTGGTAGGCAAAAACTGCGAATTCGCTGCCAAAACACAGTTGATTTTGCGTTTTGGAATAATTTCGCTTTTGCTTATGTGAACGCCTGGAATCTTATGTTCCATGCATTTGTTCCATGCAATCAATTTGCGGATGCGTGCGATTCGCGGCGAACTCCTGGGTAGACCTTGAGCGCGGCGTCGAGGCAGTGCACGGCTGCGACCAAGTCAGCTTGCTTGAGAACGTAGGCAATTCTGACTTCGTCGTGGCCAGCTCCCGGTGTTGCATAAAAGCCCGGTCCAGGTGCAAGCATTACGGTAGCTCCCTCGTATGTAAACTCTTCGAGCAGCCATTGGCAGAATCGATCAGCGTCGTCGATTGGCAGACGCACCATTGCATAGAAGGCGCCATTCACTTCGGGACACACGACGCCATCGATCTTTGCAAGTTCGGCTAAGAGTGCATCGCGGCGTGCGGCGTATTCCGTAACGATACCGTCATAGTATTCTTTTGGCAGGTCATAGACGGCTTCGGCGCCGATTTGCCCAAACGTCGGGGGCGACAGTCGAGCTTGGGCCATTTTCAAGATCGCTTGTTGCAACTCGGCGTTGCGCGAAACAACGCATCCGATCCGTGCTCCGCAGGCTGAAAAGCGTTTCGAAATCGAATCGACTACGATCACGTTTTCTTCGATTCCTTCCAGTCCTAACGTGCTGAAGTGGGGAACATCTCCATATACGAACTCACGATAGACTTCGTCCGCAATCAAAAACAAATCGTGCTTTTTGACTAACGTCCGCAGTTTTTCCAAAGACTCTTGCGGGTACAAGATGCCGGTTGGGTTACCTGGGTTGCAGATCAAGATCGCGCGCGTTCGCGGAGTGATTTTCGCTTCAAACGCCTCGATGTTGGGCAACGCAAAATC
>JAHEAM010000172.1 GCA_024642765.1 Planctomycetaceae bacterium | reverse complement strand
ATTCTCTCGATGTTGCTCACGACAATTTCGACGCATTTCCATCCAACTCTCTTGATTGCAGTACATCTTGTCGATTTGATTGGCGAGATCGATCGGAGAATCCGCCTGACAAAGCAAGCCATCGACACCATTGCGAATCACTTCAGGGATACCTTCGACTCGACTTGCCACAACAGGCAAACCACTGGCCATTGCTTCAAGCACAACCATCGGAAGTCCTTCGCCAAACAGGCTAGGCAGCACCATCACGTGCATTTGTTGCAATCGAGACTGAACATCACGTTCAAATCCTGTCCACTGAATAAGGTCTTGGACAGAGAGTTTCTCCGCGAGAGCTAGAATATCCTTTTGGTATTCTGAAGTTTCGAACGGCCCAACCGCTAGTACACGAATGGGGAGATTTCGATTCTTCAAAATCGATAATGCTTCCAACAGTACCTCCGTTCCCTTGCGAGGCCGGAACAAGGCTACCATGCCAACAGTCAGCTTATCGGTCCACGGTTCGATTTCGCGTGAGTGAATTACGGGCACTCCGTTTGGTACAACCGTCAGACGCGTGGGAGAATAACCTAGCGATTCCATGTAGCGTTTCAATGAATTCGAAACACATATCATCATCGTAGTACGCCGCAAGAATTGATTTTCGATCAACGTATTAATTTTGTTTGCCAACCAGCGTTTGGAGTCTCGCCCTACCGGACTATGCACATGATACACGAGCGGGCAATCGAGTCGTTTGGCCGCCATTCCAGCAACCATTAGCGAACGCGGAGTGTGAGCGTGCAATAACGAGTATCCGCCAGTCTCAAAAATCCTAGCGATGTCTCGGCCAACACGCCAATCAAATTTTGAACGCATTGTTACCGTGTGCAGTGGCACATCACTGTTTCGGTTCTTTTCGAAGAGTCCCGATTTTAAACTCACGAAGCCAGCGTCATAACCAAATTTGGGAAGTTGTTGAGCGAGTAGATCTTGTACGCGCTCAGCACCTGAAAAATGTTCGCCATTAATGACGTGCAACACTTTGCCGAGTTGTAAGTCTCCGCTAACCTTGCTCGTTTGATTTTCTGAAAGTTTTAGAATCATAATCAGCTATCTTTTGGGCCGCAGGTCGAAATCGAACGCAACGTTCCCGAAACTCTAGCTTACCGATATCCGATCCCGTCAAAATGCAATGTTTGCGTCGGCTCGACCTCGAGCAATACAGCCTCAATATCCTTACAGTCCGCACAATGCGTGTAAGCCAGGCAATTTAGCCCCCAAGGCTCATTCGACAGGTTCCCCATTGACCCTCGTTTTCATCGACGCCAATTTCAAGTGTGCAGGCTGAGTCTGCGATTTCCCGAATGGTTGGTGCGAGCTTCTCAGTCAAAAACGCAGCCAATAACTCCGCTGTCGTATTTCGAATTGGCAGCAAGGCACAATCGCCACGCGGGAACACCCATCGACGTTCTGCAAAGGTCACGACAACTTCTTGCGGTGAACTATCATCGACTTTGATCGTTGGGTGATTCAGAGCAAGTAGCACATGGTGATCAAGACACCGAACTAATTCACGCAGATGGTCACGAACGGCGATGAAATCCGCGACGTAACCATGTTCATTGAGAGGCCCTTCGATTCGACAACGAACGCGATAGTTATGCCCATGAATCGACTCACAAATATTTTCACCAAACGTTATGAAATGAGCGGCGCTAAAAATCAATTGTTCTTTTTCGACTTCAATCGAAAACATTTGGACGGTTTGTGTCATTAAAGAGCCTCTAGGTTCAAGTTCACTTGTCAGATGGGTGAAACAACATTTCAATTTCATCGTTTACTAAGGCAACAAAAATCGCAGCTGCCATCAGGTCTGCTGTTGAACCGGGATTGCGACGTCGACCGTCGCTGCGCAACCAAAAATCAAACTCACTGACGGCATCCCAATATCTTTCCCTACCGTTTGCAAGCTGTTCCAGCGTCTTCTTTGCCAGAAACTGTGCCGTTTGCGATGCGTTCAGCCCCGATTTCCTGGCGATTAAGGAATCGCCAAATTGAGCTATGGTTGCGATATGTGTTTGCACAATCGCATGGGCGAGGTTTTCCCATCGAACGAGAGCGTCCTTGAGACAGGGCACAACAAAGTCGAAAACTTCGTGAAAATTGGAACACCATTGTCTTGCGATTAAGTCCCGGTGTTCCGCCAGTTTCATTGCGTCCAATAACGACGACGGTGCGGGGCCGTTAATATCTGCTTCATTCGTCTGGCCCATTCCTCCCGGTCGGGCCATGCGAATGGCCTCAAACACCAACTCTGAATCGGAGGATTGCAATGCCGATAATACCAACTTGAGATGTTGGGGGCAAAGTTTTTCGTTTGCCTCAACCAAATTGGAAGCCTTGGCCAAAGGCACGAGCAATAAAACAATACCCAAGTTTGTATTCGTGCCGGTAACTTGAACGCACTTACCAACCGCTTGTCGAACCAATTGTCCGATGGATGAACTAGGATTCGAATCGATCGTGCTGCCCAGAATTTGACCACTAACCAGAAAGTCATAGAGTGTGGCGTCATCGAAGTCTGCCCCGCGATGAACATTGCCGACTTTTGGTACAGAACATTCCAACTGGCAGGCAAGCGCAATCTGATGTCCCACTGACATTCGAGCGATCCCACTCATTTAAGAATCCTGCATAAATCGATTGATTTCGTCCGTCACATCCTCGGCTTGGTCCAACATCACATAATGGCCTGCTTTTTCGAAGCGACGAACGCGCGCCTCAGGCCAATTGCCAATGAAGCGTTCCAAACATTCAGGCCGAAAACACCAATCCTTCATTCCCCACAGTAACATTTTTGGAATTTCGAGTGTCGGCAAAAACGCTTCAATCGCCAACAGAGTTTTCCATGTCGCTTGCTCCGGCCGCGTTGGAATATCGGCAACAAATCGATTGATTGCTACTCGATTCTCATAGGAATCGTAAGGAAAAAGCAAACCATCCACGATCGCCTTGGGCAACCCTCCAGGCAATTCAGTTGCCATCGAAATTGCAGCCCGCGCAAAAGCGTTCAACTTGCGAACGGCCCATGGTCCAACCATTGGGAAACGACATAAACGAATTCGGAATGGAAAAAACGGTGGCGGAAATGCGGCCGTGTTGAGCAATACAATTTTTCGAAATCGTTCCGTTCGCAACCGAACTGCCCCCAATCCGATTGCCCCACCCCAATCATGTGCTACCAACGTTACGTCATTTAAATCTAAGTGGTCAATGAGAGCGACGAGATTTTCGATGTGTTGATCAAGGCAATAGTTGTAGACCTGCGGTTTTGAGCTCAAACCACAGCCGACATGGTCGACGGCAATTCGTCGGTGGCTCGTCAATCCCAAAAGCAACGGGTGATAATAAAAGGACCATGTGGGGTTGCCATGAACCATCAAAACGGGCGAGCCAGCTCCCACGTCGACATAATTCATCGACACGCCATGTCCCAAGTTGACTTGTGCACCTGGGAACGGATAGAGTCGCCGCCAATCAGTGGATTCTGCTGAAGTATTTCTTGAATTCACGAAAAAATTTGTTGATAAAACGAAAGGATGATCTCGATCGTGTATCTTATTCGAATCCGCCTTGTCTGTTGAGGTGTGCAAAATTTTGACGCTTCATTTTTTCTCGAATAGGTTTTGGATCCGGAGAGCGTTGATGCCAAATTGGCACAGAATTCCGATAGCCGTTTTGTTTGTGATTGCCATTTTCTGTTCGCTAATCGTTTACTCGGAATTTCTGCTTTGGATGATACTGTTCTGGTTGTGTGCGGCTGGAATTTCGAGCTCTCGCGGTACATCGATTTGGCCCTACTTATTGATTCCGGGTTTGGTCCTGATTTTTAAAAGAGTGGGCTGGACACCAGCTTTGTTCATTTTGTTGGCCACATTGCTGATAGCTGCAGTCATTTCCGCAAACGCGTTTTCCAAAAGGCAAGGAGTCAATCGCCGAATCGTTGGCTCGCAAAATCGGTTTTTGCTTGGGGCATGTGTTATCGCCGCCACTTGGTATGGATTGAGTCGATTCCAAGACGCCAACGTCTCACGAATGTTGAAATTGGACAAACGACCGATCATCTGTTTGGGAGATAGCCTGACCTCCTTCGGTTATCCTCAAGAATTAGCAAAACTCTTGAGTGTGCCGATCCTCAATTTTGGACGAGAAGGAATTTTTTCAGGTGATGGTGTCAACGTTTTGCCCGAGATCATCACTCAAAATCCGCAGGCTGTCGTGATTGAACTTGGCGGACACGATTACAACTCCGGCGGTAGTCGAGCGATGTGTTACAAGAATCTGGCAAACATCATTTCGACATTGAGAACGGCCGGAATCGAACCCGTGCTAGTCGAAATTCCCCGCGGTTTCATCGCTGATCCGTTTGATGGAATTGAGCGAGAGTTGGCAGCTGAACTGGATGTCCAACTCATTGCGGATACGCCATTCAGGAATTTTGTCTTTTTGGGGCCGGTTGCTCCGCCTGGCATTTGGTTGAGTGAGCAACACCGTTTTAGTGACGATGGCCTTCATCCAAATGCAAACGGCAATCGTCACTTGGCGAATGCCGTTGTTCGAGGTTTAGCTCGCGTTTTTGGAAGCCAGATTATTCGAAAGCCCTAACCTTCGAGTTTGAACATCACCACTGCCAAAGGCGGTAGTGAAATTTGGATCGAATACGGCTGGTCATGATGGGGCAATGCTTCAGCCTCAACGGCAGTTGCGTTTCCGAAGTTTGAACCTCCGTAATACGATGAATCGGTGTTCAGTATTTCTTCGTAACGCCCCAACTGAGGAACTCCGATACGAATCTGTTTGCGAATGATCGGCGTAAAGTTGCAAGCAACGATGACTTCCTCTCCCGCCGTTGAGCGTCGAACGAAGACTAATCGGCTGTCTTCGCGATTTTGGCAGTCGATCCATTGGAATCCTGCGCCATCGAAGTCTAATTCGTGCAAGGCAGGTTCGGTGCAATAAATCCGGTTTAAATCACCAACCAATCGATCGATTCCCGCATGCTTCTCATTTCCAAGCAAAGCCCAGTCCAAGGACTGATTGCAATTCCATTCGTTCCACTGAGCTAGCTCACCACCCATGAACAGGATCTTCTTACCTGGATGGGCCCACATGTAGCCATAGAGTAATCGCAGATTCGCAAACTTTCTCCATTCGTCGCCGGGCATTTTAGCGAGCAAGGATCGCTTGCCGTGCACCACTTCATCGTGTGAGAGAGGCAGCATAAAGTTTTCACTGAACGAATAGACCAGGCTAAAAGTCAATTCGTCATGATGGTATTTGCGGTGAATTGGATCGTGTTGGATGTAGCGCAACGTATCGTTCATCCAACCCATGTTCCATTTGATGCTAAACCCAAGGCCGCCAGCAGATATTGGACGCGAGACGCCGGCCCAAGCTGTCGATTCTTCGGCGATCGTCAGGACGCCGGGAAATTGCGAGTGCACCTGCTCGTTGAATTGTTTGAGGAACTCGATTGCTGCCAAATTCTCACGACCGCCTAGATGGTTGGGGACCCACTCACCTTGTTTGCGACTGTAGTCCAAATACAACATCGAAGCGACCGCGTCGACGCGCAAGCCATCAATATGGTACTTGTCACACCAAAAAAGAGCGTTGGAAATCAAAAAATTGCGTACTTCGTTCCGGCCATAGTTAAAGATCAGAGTGTTCCAATCCGGATATTCGCCTTGGCGGGGATCGGCGTGTTCATAAAGTGCCGTGCCGTCAAATTTTGCTAGACCATGCGAGTCCTTGGGAAAATGAGCGGGCACCCAATCCAGCAAGACACCGATGCCATTTTCATGGCAATGGTTGATGAAATATTGCAGGTCCTGCGGATTGCCATAGCGACTGGTCGCAGCAAAATAACCGGTGGTTTGATATCCCCAACTTCCGGTGTAGGGATGTTCGGTCACAGGCATCAATTCGACATGTGTGAAATTTAGTTGCTTGCAATGATCAACAATTTCGTGCGCGAGTTGTCGATAGTTGATCCAGCCGTGTGGGCCACCCTCTCGCTGTTTCCAACTACCCAAATGAACCTCATAAATTGAAATCGGGCCATCCAAAGTTTCGTTTTTCCGACGGTTTGCCAACCAATCGTTGTCTGTCCACTTGAACTCATTTAGATTCTGAACGATCGACGCCGTTCGTGGTGGCAATTCAGAGAAGAAGCCAAACGGATCGGTTTTGTCGACTTGCAATCCTTTTGTCGTCGTGACGCGGAATTTGTAGAGGTCGCCAGGCTTGGCTTGCGGAATAAAAATCTCCCAAACGCCCGAACGATTGATGTTTTGCATGGGATGCATGCGACCATCCCAATCGTTGAAGCTGCCGATTAACGCGACGCTCTTGGCGTTTGGAGCCCAGAGTGCAAAGTTGACACCTTGCTCGCCGTTTACAGTGCGTTGGTGAGCTCCCAACTTCTCATAAATTTGATAGTGCTTCCCTTCACCAAAAAGATGCAGGTCAAACTCACCCAAGTAAGAGGGAACTGTGTACGGGTCGGACATCGTTATCGTTTGCGTTTCTAGCTGATAGACAAATTGATAAGACCCTGCTGCCAGACAGCGTTCGTTTGCAGGTCCCAATCGAGCCTCAAAGAGGCCCGCTGGATGAACTCGTTGCATTTCTTGCGAAGCATCGGATTCATCCACCACCAATCGTACTTGTTGTGCGTTTGGATTCCAAGTTCGTACAATGATGTCGCTGCTCGATTTTTTTAGCCGTCGCCACCCCAGAATATCCATCGGCGAACTCAAATTTCCAGCGACAAGATCTTCGATCTGGGTCGCAAGTGAGGCAGTCTTGGAATTGAGGCTTAGCTGGGTCGAATCAAGATCGGTGGTCATAAAATCCATTCTATCTATGCAAATCGGTTCAAAGGACAGCTCCCAAAAATGGTTGGTTGCCTCTCTGGTTTTCCAGTGAGTGCCCCTTTTGGGTAGTCCGTAAATCATCCGTGTTAAAAGTACTGAAACGCATGGTGCACTAGGGATCACCCCTCGAACCATCTCAACATTTCGGCGGGCTATTTCATCTCAAAATCAATTTGCGGTACAGGCATACTGTGGTAGCCAACTGCCCGCCTTGAATTTTTCGACAACGGTGCTTGGCTTCTTTAGCCAGCGCGACAATCGAGTATTGGCTGGCGCGGCGACTTTTTGGGCCGCATGTTGTGCTTGAAGCTGTTCGGTATTCTTCGACTGCAACCGCCAAACTCGGCATTCGATCGAATGGAAAGTCATCGCCCGATCGACTCGCTGCCAAAGGTCCATGTTGTTGACGGGCTTCATTTCACCAAACTTTTCCCATTCCCAATTGTTATCTTTCCATTGCTCGAGGCCAAAGCGAACGCCTTGCCCTACATACCTGCTAGACGTTACAAGAGTCACATGTGATTTGCCATCGATTGCCTCGAGTCCGCGCACAACAGCCAGTAACTCAAGTCGTTCGCCACAAACTCCAGGCTCTAAATCAGAAACTTCCAAGCGAATTGAGCCATTTGATTGCTGCAAAATGAAACGCCATTCCCCACCAATCTTTTCTTGTTGATCCGAAAACGTCTCCGTTAACAGAAAAAATTCTGGTTGTTGAATTTCAGTCATAAATTTAG
>JAHEAM010000003.1 GCA_024642765.1 Planctomycetaceae bacterium | reverse complement strand
ACCCAGTATGATCAGTGAGGTCGAAGCGACTTCAGGTTTTATCGTTTCCATGACTTCAGTTTACCCAGCGCATCATGCCGGTTTCATTGTGATCGCGAATTGTAAGCGTTTGTATCTTACGATTCTCTCGCGGCTTGCATTAGAGATTTTGACGCAGCCAGTACATAACCTATGCCCGACTGTATCGTTGAGACTACCGATAGCCACACAAAAACGGTGAGAACAATCACTAACCAATTAGGCAACTCTGCTGTGTTCTTCTGTAGCGCAAGGGCAATTAACCCAGCACCGGCCGCAACGCACTGAAAAACCATCTTGAGTTTGCCGGCCATTTTGGCAGAAAAGTCTTGGCCTGACTGCTCAATAAAACTCCGCAACGCTGTCACCAATAATTCTCGGCCCACGACCACAACTGCCATCCAACCACTGATCGCCGCATACCACGGCAAACGATCACGCATGGCAACAGCCAATAAAATGAATGCACCACAAATCAGAATTTTGTCACAAAACGGATCCAAGATCCGCCCCAATTGTGTGACTTGGTTGTACTTTCGCGCCCACCAGCCATCAACCCAATCCGTGCCAGCAGCAATCACGAACAACGTAAACGCCAACCAATACCATTCCAACGGCATGGCTACAAACAGCAACATGCTGATCGCAAGTCGAGCCATTGAAATTTTATTCGGTACATTAAAAATCACATTCGCATTTGCGCTGCGGGTCGCATTTTCCATCAAAATTACTCAGTTCGATGCAAGTGGTTAATTGGTGGTGTTCAACACATTCAAATGCGTGCGTGGCTTTGGGCGACCGACAGCAACCCCCACCAAGTCGTATTCGGCAAAATCGACCATTTCCACGGGGACGATTTGGCCTGTCTGCAGATGTTGGTCGGATTCCGTTACAAAGACTAAGCTATCAACATCCGGCGCGTCTGCTTTCGTTCGCCCAATCCAGACTTTCTTCTGGTTTGGTACAGGTCCATCGATAATGACATCCATTGTTTTGCCAATACAACCAGCGTTGTATTCAAAAGCAATCTTTTGTTGGATTTCCATCAGCTGATTTCGACGGCGTTCCATCGTTTCAAGGTCCACATGGTCGGGAAGTTTTGCGGACGGCGTATCGCCTTCGTAGGAATAGGTGAACACTCCCATTCGCTCAAACTTTTGCTGCTCGACGAACTCGCACATCGCTTCGAATTGAGCTTCTGTTTCGCCAGGGAAGCCTGTGATAAATGTTGTTCGCAACACTAAGTTGGGAATTGTCGCTCGCATTTGTTGAATCAATCGCTCGGTGTCGGGGCGGTTCACGCGGCGCGACATGCGCCGCAGCATTGTGTCATCTCCGTGTTGCAGCGGCATATCAACATACGGCAGAATCTTTTTGGCGTTGGCAATCGTGTCTAGCAATTGTTGATCAATATACATTGGATAGAAGTACATCAGCCGAATCCAGTCAATACCCTCGATCTGATCAAGTTCTTGCAAGAGTTGATTCAAACGCGTTTCGCCGTACAGGTCCATACCGTAATAGGTTGTGTCTTGGGCAACGATTACGAGCTCCCGAACGCCGTAGCTGACCAGTTGTTTTGCTTCGGCAACGATATCCTCAATGGGTTTGGTTGCATGTTTGCCGCGCATCTTGGGGATCGCACAAAACGTACACAATCGATCACAGCCCTCGGAGATTTTTAGATACGCAAAGTGTTGAGGTGTGATCTGAAGACGGTTAGCGTCGGACAAAGCCCGAATTGGAGCAGGCTGAAAAATATTGCGTTGTTCTTCGCGATTGCCTAATAGTCGATCCGCGATACGAGTGATTTCATCTCGTCCAAATACACCAACCAACGAATCGATCTCGGGACGATCTTCCAAGAGCTGTTCCTTCTGGCGTTCCGCCAGGCACCCCGACACAATTACGCCCTTGGTTTTTCCTTGGCGTTTGAGCTCAAGCATTTCATCGATTGCCGAAAAAGATTCGGTCCGGGCCCGTTCGATAAAACCACAAGTATTTACAACGACGAAGTCGGCGCGTTCTGGGTCGCCAACCAGTCGATAGCCATCAAGCTTCAATAACCCCATCATTCGCTCGCTATCAACGGTGTTTTTGGGGCACCCTAGGCTTATAAATGCATAGCTCCCTTTGTAGTCGGGGTCATTGGACTGGGGTTGATAGTTTTTGGGCAATGGAGAATTCCTGTTCAAATAGGTCCGGCCATACGCTGGCACGAATGCGATCGTTATCGTTCGAGACTCAAACGGGGTACGTGGCATCAAGTGCTACCGAAAACTCTCCCAGAACGAATCGTCCTATCATAACGCCAAAACTATGATTTTCGAGGGCAAACTGGTGTGCGCTCTAACTTGACTCCGTCACCAAACGCGGTGAAAATCAATTTTGGGCCTTTTGTCTGGTGCTGAAACGTCACAGCGTTCATTGAATGGTACCTATAATCCCTGAATTTATTAGTTTTCCGTTCCTTGAGCGAAAGCATGACAAAGAAATTTCTCGGTCCCTATGAAATCTTAAGTGTCCTTGGGCGCGGCGGCATGGGTACGGTCTTCAAGGGCCGAAATGACACAACCGGCGAAGTCGTCGCCATCAAAGCTCTATCGCATGCGAGCAGTGATGAGACCCATTTTCGTGGGAGGTTCGAATCGGAAATCCAGGCCCTCCTGAAGCTTAATCACCCCAACATCGTCCGCATCTTGAGTTTTGGCCAAGAAAAAGGAACTCTGTTCTTTGCAATGGAAATGGTCGAAGGCAAAAGTTTGTTTCACCTACAACGTGAAGTCAAGAAATTCGATTGGCGTGAGGTCTTGGTAATCGCTCGCGATGTGGCTTCGGCTTTGCGTCACGCTCACGACCGAGGAATCATTCACCGCGACTTGAAACCCGGAAACCTGATGAAGAGTTCCAAAGAAGGCATCATTAAGGTCGCGGATTTCGGCATCGCAAAAAGTTTTGGTTCGTCGCACGATACCCGCGACAATGTAATCGGTACCCTTGATTTTATGAGCCCCGAGCAGGCCAGCGGCAAACCGGTGACGGTGCGCTCCGATTTATACAGTTTGGGTGCAGTGCTGTACACGTTGCTCGCGGGACAACCGCCGTTCGCCTCAAACTCGATCGAGGAATCGTTACGCAACTTGACACGAGTTCCAGCGCCGCCGGTCCGCGAACGAGTTGCCAACGTACCCGAAGAATTGGAAATGCTAATCGCCGAATTGCTAGAAAAAAAACCGGAGAATCGCACTTCGACCGCCTACGCATTGTTGCGCAAACTAGACTATGTCGAACAGGTTCTTAGGGATAGCAGTGAAGCGAAGACAGCCCATGGGCTGAAGGCACCTAACGCTGAAAAAAAAACGCCACCAACAAAACCGTCGCTGAATGATGACGAAAATTTTCTTCTCGAACCACCTGACCCGGAAGGCGAGCTTTCCGAGGACAAAACGAAACATTCAAAACCAAAATCCAGTTCGCGAGCCAAACATACGAAACTTAATTCTGAAACTGTCGTTGATCAAGGCTCGCCCCCATTCGCACCCGAACAAGAGTTGCAACTAAAGGAACCGGAAGTTCGCCAAGACTACTTTTCAACTGTTTCTGAGCAACAGCTGGGTGCTCAATTCCACGAGACTGAGCATTCAACGGCGCATCGCGGCATCGGTTTACTTCCCATCTTCATAATGTTTTTGGCAGTAGTCGGACTAGGTGGCTACGCCACTTATTACGCACTCATGCCGCCGAGCGCAGAATCGCTTTACGAAAAAATCGCGGCGAGTGCACAGAATCCCAGCGCCGTCCGCGCCGAGATGAACCAATTTCTGAAAATTTATCCTGAAGATGAGCGTGTAGCAAAAGTTCAAGAACTTGTTCAATTGGCGGACGCTCGTGCATTGCATAATTTGTTGTCTGTTCGCAGTCGCCTGCCAGGCAACAGCCGACTTTCCGCAATCGAAACCAAGTTTGTTGACGTCGTTGACGCAGTTGATGTTGATGTTGCTGCCGGGCTGGAAAAGCTACAATCTTTTGTGACACTTTACGAGAACGACGAAGATATTTCAGGCGACGAAATTAAAGCGGTGATAGCCGCCAAAGAAATATTGGCAGATGCCAAACCGAAAGTCGATCAACAAATCCAATCCGTCCGAGAAAAGATCAAAAAGGCAATGCGCCAAGCCGAAAACGATCCAGCACAATCCTTCAAAATTTATCGCTCGATAATAGAAATTTACGGAAACTTGGACTATGCCGACGATTTGGTCCAAGTTGCTCGCGACGCAATTGTTGATTGACACCAATACGTCGAGCGTATGACGAATGGGAGCTTACTACTCGCCAGGACTATCTGCTTTGAGAAGGATTGAAGACCGGAGCAAGAATTGACAAAAGAGGTTTGTAATGCACTATCGACTACCGGACAGTGAAATGCCAGAAAGTCCAAACGAAATCAAAAAGACACCTGCGGTGCACTTGCTGAAATGCTCGTATTGCACAACCGAATATTCCGCTGAAGGCTCGGCGTTTCGGCCATTTTGTTGTGAACGTTGCCAACAATTAGATTTGCGAAACTGGTTGACCGAATCTTATGGACTGCCATTCGAGGGCGACGGAGCGCGAGAACTCGAGCCCGACGACGAATGGGATGACTAACTCAAATTTATGTCGAAGCATGGTTGCCCCAAAACCAATATTCTCAACCCAAACCGCTCCATCGCTAATAGTTTATGTCTGATCTTTCGAACCGCGTCGTCGTCGTCACAGGCAGTAGTACTGGAATTGGTGCTGCAACAGCGATGCGCTGTTTCGAATCTGGTGCGTCCGTTGTGATACATGGACGTACTCTATCTGCAGAGCTAAACCTAATCGCCCAAAATATCGACCCAGAATATGAACGACTTTGCATGCTGCCCTGCGATTTTTCGAACATTGAATCCTTAGTACCCTTTGTTGAAGAATGCTGGAAATGGAAAGGTCGAGTTGATTCGTGGATTAATGTCGCTGGTGCCGATATCCTAACCGGAGTTGCACGAAACGAGCCGTTTGAAAAAAAACTAGAACGTCTTTGGCAAGTCGACGTTCGGGCAACAACGCTTTTGTGCCGAGAAATAGGAGAGCGAATGCGTGCCGCTGGCTCAAAACCGACAGGACACTACTCAATTGTGAATATAGGTTGGGACCAAGCGGACCAGGGATTTGAAGGTGAAAGTGGTCAATTGTTTGGAATGACTAAAGGTGCGGTTATCGCTCTTACGAAAAGCCTTGCGCAAGAATACGCCCCCTCCGTCCGGGTCAATTGTGTATCGCCGGGGTGGATTATGACCGAATGGTCAAACAAAGCCAGTGTCTATTGGCAGCAACGAGCACAAACGGAATCATTAATGAGACGCTGGGGGACGCCACAAGATGTAGCCGATACATTATGCTTTTTGGCAAGCGACAAAGCGTCCTTTGTTTCCGGCCAGAATTGGAAAATCAACGGCGGCTTTCGCTTTGGCTTGAAAGAAACGGCCCAAAACAAATTCGGGTCTTAGCCAAGCCACGTTGCATCCCAAAAGTCTTCAATCTCTAACAATTGTTACCAAGAAAGTGTTCATCGAATGCTTACGTTCTCGCGGACCATGATCGGCGGGTTGAATTGCTACGTTTCACAATCGTCAGCTACGCCGAAAAGTGTCGTGATTTTATGTCACGGATTCGGAGCGCCTGGAAGCGATCTGGTGCCCGTCGCTGATGAAATGATTCATGCCAACGGGGCGATCGCCGAAGGTGTTCAGTTTGTTTTTCCAGCAGCCCCGATTGAAATGGAATTCGGTGGTGACTCACGAGCTTGGTGGCCAATTAGCATGTCGCAATTCGAAGACCTTGCGCAACCAGAAGCAGCGCGCCGTATTGCAGAATTCATTCCAGACGAATTGGAATCCAGCCACCAAAGTATCGTGGCGATCATCGGTCATTTTTGCCAACAACACCAATTGCCAAAGAATCAAATTATCATCGGCGGCTTTTCCCAAGGTGCCATGTTGATGACCGACGTTTTTTTACGATCAGGTCTTGAATTAGGCGGGTTGATTGATTGGTCGGGTTGCGTCATTAATCAAATGGCTTGGAAGCTAGCTTTAGAAAATTCGAAGCCTGGCAATATCGTTCAAACCCACGGTTACTTAGATCCCGTCTTGCCCTTCAAAATGGGGACAGCGTTGAGGGACCTGTTGCAACAACGACATCATGTCGATTTTTTTGCATTTCAAGGCTATCACCAAATTCCTCTCCAAGCCATTCAGCTTTCGGCCAAGTTGATTGAACGCCTACTTTAGTTTGCCGCATCGTTTTGCCAAAAAACCTCCTGAATTCGGTGTAAACGCGAGCATTCGCCAAAGAATTCGTTGTTTACCGCTGGCCTGGGCGGTAGAATGCGAACGGGGCAGGAAAAACAATCCAAGAGGTGCGAGTATGTCACGGTCTATTGTTTTGTCGCAGTGCGCGCTGCGATTATTTTTATGGTCTATTCGGGATAGCTGGCTCGCCTTCTGCCTTGGCATGTTATTTTTGATGGTATGCTCAGCGGGCGCCATCGCCCAAACGGACCTGGCCAACGACGCAATTAAGAACGGCGAGTTTTCGATTGCCGCCGATATGGCGAATACAGCCACAAGAAGCCAAGCCGATACGATTTGGCAGAATCTTGCCGCCGCCCAAATGCAAACGGGATCGCACGAGGCGATGGCAAACTCACTAACACGCATTTCATCTGACGAGCAGTATTCGCGAACCGCCAACGACTTGTATCGTGGCATGCGGCAACAAATCGACGGAAACGCTGGCGGAATCACAATGAACGATTTCCGACCGTTGATTAGCCTGATTGAGTCGACGATTGCTCCCGATGACTGGTCTGCGACTCAAGGTGAAGGCACAATTCAACCTTACCTCTCCGGTGTCTTTGTTGACGCATCTGGCGTTTTGCATCGATTCCAACCTGACAAGTCAGACAGTCTCGATTCGATGTTGACTAAGACCCATGCGGGTACCTTCATGAGCCAAAGCAACCTTCGGACGCTTTCGCTGTTGCAACTGGAACGCGAGTCCATGTCTTGTGCCTTGCGTCACGAGCCATTGCCGCTTGAACTCAAATTTATGGCTGGCATCTACGACCTCCAGTATCTAATCGTCGACGTTGAAAACCGAGATATTTTGATCGCCGGTCCGGCAGGGCCCTGGCAAATTTCCGACGAAGGCGTCGCGGTAAACACGGAAACAGGGAGACCCGTTTTACAAGTTGACGATTTTGTGAATTGCTTGCGAAGCGTGTTCTTTGGTGAAGGGCGTTTTGGTTGTTCAATCACACCTCGACAAGAAAACCTTGCCGCAACTCAACAATTCCTAGAAACTTCAAAATTGAATGGAAAGCAATGGCGCGCAGAACTTCAAAAATCCTTGGGAATGCAAGATATCGAGGTCTTCGGACTGCCGGATCAGTCGACCTCGGCACGAATTCTCGTGGAAGCCGACTATCGTATGAAGCTGTTGGGAATGGGAATCGAAACTACTCGAGCAAAAGTCCCCAGCTATCTCGATCGCGCCGCTGAGAGCTTGGGCGAAAATCCGCTGCCGTTGGATGTCGCACGCTGGTGGTTTACGCTCGACTATGACGGGATTTCGACAAACAAATCGCGAACCGTGTTCGAATTCAATGGAACAGGCGTCAAAGTCCTCAGCGAAACAGAATTACTCGACGCACAAGGCAATCGGATTCACACCGGTAACGCTGTTGGTCCAACCAAACAATTTGCGGAAGACTTCACCAAGAACTTCGAAGAATTGGCGCTCGAATACCCGATTTACAACCAATTGCGTAACGTCTTCGACTTTGCAATCGTCTGTTCTGTCATCAAACGTGAGGGCTTCGACAAACAGGTTGGCTGGCAAATGAGTTATTTTGGTGTTGCACACAAACCTGGCGATTTGGTTTTTCCAATTGAATCGGTCGGCGTCGCCAAAGAAGTCGTTTCGGTTATGAACCACAAAACGAAAACGGTTCGTAATGGACAAAAGAGAATCATGCATTCCCTCGTCGGCGTTAGTGGAGGCATTGATTGTCCCGCCTCGAAATGGGTTAATGAAATTCAATTTGAACGGGTTAATTCTTCGAGCATCAATCAATTAGTCAAGCAAACGAATGAAGCAAATAAACGCGAACTTTTTCGCGATATCAGGGGAGACTAGCTTTCAGCCAATTAAAATCTTCTGCGCTCACGCTTGCTTGCTCGGCGATTTTGAATTTTTGGGAATCAATTCAGATTCCTGTAGCAAGCAAGTGCGCGGAAGATTGATTTTCGGATTCGTGTTCTTCAAACCCTAGACTGCGTACCCTGTATGGTATCACCAATTACCAAATTGTAGTAAACCATTCTCAACGCAATTGCAGAAGCAAATCCTCAAGTTCATCATGCACGCTCCACGGTGCGAAGATAACAAGCGCAATCGCCGGGTCGTGAACACCAATTGTCGCCTCTCCGCCAGCCGTTCGCCAAATATTCGGTTGCACGGTGGCTTCGATCAAGGCAACTAAGGACTGATAATCAAATGTGGGACCGAAGTTGGCAGGAATCGCACCGATCGAAGTCAAAGGTCCCAACATGAGGCGACGCGAATAGCGACTGTGCCATTCATGACATTGAAGCGCGAGCGTTTCTTCGGCTTGCATTTCGGATTGACTCCATTCCGAATTCTCGGAACGCGAAAACGTCGCTGAACGAGCTTCTTTTTGCGTATATCGTTTGAATTGTTGCAACGTGTCCTTCAGCACAGATACGGTTTGAGCACGCAAACCTTGCAATCGCTGGTTGCCCGCGTAGTCATCGTGTTGCAGTATTCGGTAGTACAGACAAATCAAATCGAATGTTGCGGCCTGCTGCAGCATACGAATGTCAGCCGAGCGAATCTTTTCGCGAAATGCGTCCAAGTCACGCCGCAAGGCCTTGATCGACGCGATCGAATCATTCTGAGCATCTTGGATCTTCGTTGCGCCTAGCGGTTTTGTCGCTTGGTAGGCGGGCAGTTCCTGAGCGGACAGAAATAAGAACAGGCACAAAAAAACAAACACCACATGCCCTCCAATTGCAGCTGTTGAAGCCATCTTGTACATCGGTAGCTCATCTTGAGTTGAGTCATAGCCTTGCCAAAGCAAATTGTAACGGATTGTGTTTCGTACAACAAACGACAGCTAACGAACAAGAAACGACAATCAGTAGCAGAATTTGGTAAACTCGGAATGATCGCTAGGTTTATCTAGCACCGTAATGAAAACATAGACTCTATTTGTTAGCGACAATGATTTGGAAATTTTTTGAAACCAACCTAGTTCGAAAAACTCACAGATTTGTGTTCGTCTGTGGTGCGCTGCTTTTGCTGGCTTTGCCGTTGAGCGACGTTTTGGGACAAGACGACGTTCGCAAGAAATCTATCGAGATTCGCGACTACATACCGCAGCCTAAGTTGGTAGTTGCGACCACATTATTGACCGCCAGTTGTTATCCGTGCATTGACGCACACGCGCATTTTCGTTTCAAAACACAGGGCAGACGCGAATTCGTTGAACGCTATGTTACCGAGGTGATGGATCAGAACAATATCGCGATTTGCCTGAGCTTGGATGCAACTCTAGGTGCTGAAGATGAACATTTGAAATTATTGGGTGGGAATATTGCGGACCGGTTTGGAGTTCTGGTGCATATTGATTTCAAAGGCAACGCTGGAAACACCGAATATTCGAAATGGGCGGTCAATCAGCCCGCATTCGTTCACACGGTTGTCGAACAACTCAAGGCCGCGCAAGATCGAGGCTGTATCGGATTGAAATTCTTCAAACAATTCGGTTTGGGATTCCGAGATGCTAACGGTCAGCTCATCAAAATCGATGATGAACGATTCGATCCGATCTGGGAGACATGTGCGGAACTCAACATGCCTGTCGTAATACACACTGCAGACCCTGCCGCGTTTTTTGATCCGATTGACACTACAAACGAACGGGCAGAAGAACTGCTTCGTCATCCAGATTGGAGTTTTCATGGTGGTGATTTTCCAACTCGCGACGAATTGATTTCCGCAAGAAACCGAGTGATTGAGCGCCACCCAAAGACTCAATTTATCGGGGCGCACGTCGCCAACAATTCGGAAGATCTTCAGATGGTTGCAACATGGTTGGACCGTTATCCAAACCTTTCAGTAGATATTTCCTCGCGGATCGCTGAGTTAGGTAGAAAGCCTAGACAGAGTCGCGATTTTATGACACGTTACGCAAATCGGATTTTGTTTGGAACTGATGGACCATGGGTAAGCGAAAGGCTGGGGTATTACTGGCGATTTTTAGAGACCTCCGATGAGTATTTTCGGTACAGCGAGAAACAACCGCCACCTCAAGGCCTGTGGTTTATCGATGGACTTGATCTGGAAGAGGACGTCTTGAAAAAAATCTATTTCCAAAATGCCCTTCGGTTGTTTCCTTGCCTTCAAGGCAAATACGAGCAATTCATCCAGCAAAAAGAAACTCCATCAGCGAAATAAAATCTCTCATTCATAATTGATTGGAGTTTCAGCACACGCTGGGCGATGATCGACTGACGTGACTCGATTCATTTGGTCAACCATGACAACTGCGGCAGTATGCGATTCGATTTCCTCGTCGTTCAGTTGGCCATAGCAACAAATGATGACGAGATCCCCAACAGAAACCATGCGAGCCGCTGCGCCGTTCAAGCAGATGACGCCGCTACCACGCGTGCCTGAAATCACGTACGTTGCAAAACGGTTGCCATTCGAGACATTGTAAATCTCGACTTTCTCAAACGGCAGTAACTCGGCGGCATCGATTAACTCTTGGTCAATCATGATGCTACCTTCGTAGTTCAAGTCGGCTTGAGTTACCGTTGCACGATGAATTTTAGACCGAAGAAACGTACGCAGCATCCAAAAGATCCTTGGCAAATGTTGAGCGAACCAAAACAAGCGTATTTTTTTCGATTCGATGCGTGAGGGCAACTGCAATTCGATCGAGAATCAAAGAATTATCTCAATGTCGGGAAAACCGAGCATTTTAACCGTAAAGAACCTCTTGGGTTGGGATACGACAATCCTTCGGATCGAATTTTCGTAATCGCATTCCCTGGCATCCGAGCAAGAAAAGATAATACGGGTTGAGCAAGACATACCTTCTCCACAAACGCACCGGCTCCTTCATAAGGCGGTAGAACCACTCCAATCCGACGCGTCCCATCCATTTGGGCGCTTGATCGAGTTGGCCCGCATGAAAATTGAACGCGGCCCCCACAGCGATCACAGGCATCGACAGTGCGTCCTTGAATTCGTAAGCCCAAATTTCCTGACGTGGGCAACCCAAACCACAAAATGTTATTTGAGCACCGCTGTTCCGAATCTCATCAATTAGGACCTGTTTTTCCTCGGGATTCAAGACACGGAACTTTGAAGGAATCGTTGCAACGATTTGAATGACCGGAAATTGATTATTCAGTCGCTGTTTCAGTAACTCAAGTAATTCTGCCGTTCCACCAAACAGACAAATCTTAAGGCCTGCCTGTGCCGCAGCTCGACAAATCTCAAGCATCAGCGTCGGTCCATAAACACGATCTTTGAGCTTTGTGCCGTGCAACCAATTGAGTCCCCAGCGAACGGGCTGACCGTCGGGAACAACCATTTCTAATGCGTTCAAACGGTGGCGGTGAGTTGCGTCCATAACTCCCGTCATGACACCATGCACGGCCAAAGCCGATACACCAAAAGGAAATTGATTTCGAGCGGCTACAACAATACGGTCAACGGCCGTTTCGTAGTCGACTGCTGAAATTTGAATTCCCAAAAGGTTTTTAACGCCGCGGTCGATCATACACCGACGCCTTCACTCCAACGTTCAACGTTGGCCTCAAAGATCTCCTTCAAGATCGAATCGATGTTCTTTGTCAGATTCCAATCCGGGAAATGGTTCTTGAACTTCGAAACGTCACTGACATACCAAATGTGGTCACCGATTCGATTGTCTTCAACATAAGTTCGTTCGAGAGGGCGCTCCGCAATTCGTTCGCATATTTCAATGGCTTCATGCATGGAACAATGGCTAAAGCGACTACCGCCAATATTGTAGACTTCACCCGAACGTGGCGCTCGAAAGAAATGTTCGAAGGCTTGGATCAAGTCGTAGCTGTGAATATTATCGCGCACTTGTTTGCCCCGATACCCAAAAACCTTGTAGGGCACGCCTGTGACGGTGCATTTCATCAGATAGGCCAAAAAACCATGCAACTGAGTACCGCTATGATTTGGGCCAGTCAAACAACCGCCTCGAAACACTCCGGTCTTCATCCCAAAATAACGTCCATATTCTTGCGTCAAGACGTCGGCTGCCACCTTGCTTGCGCCAAACAGGCTGTGCAAGCAATGGTCAATTGACATGTCTTCTGGAATGCCGTTCACGTATGAGTGCTGCGGATCGATTTCCCAGCGTGTTTCGTTTTCGATTAGTGGCAAGCGATTCGGCGTGTCTCCATAGACTTTATTAGTCGAAGTAAAGATAAAAACAGCGTCAGGCGAATGCTGGCGAGTGGCTTCCAACATATTCAGTGTGCCGTTTGCATTGACGGAAAAGTCGATATGCGGAGCACGAGCCGCCCAATCGTGAGAAGGTTGCGCCGCGGCATGAACAATTAACTCGATATTGTTGCCAAACTTTTTGAAGACTTTTTCGATCGAATCCATCTCCCGAATGTCAATATCGTTATGCTCGTAGCGGTTTCCGAGTTCAGTTTGCAATTGACTTCGCTGCCAATTCGTCGATGCCTCTGCTCCAAAAAACTCTTGACGCATATTGTTGTCGATTCCGACAACAGTCATTCCTTGGTTGGCGAAATGGCGAGTTGCTTCGGAGCCAATGAGTCCAGCAGACCCAGTAACGATGGCGATACTCATAAGGATTATTGGTACAGCGAATTTTGGAGATATGAGAAGTCAAAAACGGACTTTCGCGGCACCCCTAGCCATTGGGCAACAAAGGCCATAACTAGTCGAATTGCGCAAAAGAACCAAGATCTTGGTACTTGAAGAGGCTGGAGAGCTCTATTTCGAGTGTAACTGAACGAAATTTATGGTCAATGGACTATTTTGTTGTAGAGAGGTCGGAGAGCCGCGACGAATTGGCCGAAAAACCATTACGGAGGAAAAGTTACCCTTCGCCAAACAATACTAATTTCCGTAAAACGCGGAAAACAGAATTATTTTCAATCCATATTTTAGTTTATTTGTCTACCGAAAACTTATGCACCGTCTTGTGAAAGTACTTACTTGCCGGATCTAGCAGAGTCGTTGGGAAACTCGGTTGGTTCGGAGTGTCGGGATAATGTTGCGTCTCCATGCAGAATGCACTGTATTGCGCAAAACCACCCGCAGCTTTTTCTCCATTCAAAAAGTTGCCCGTGTAAAACTGTAAGCCTGGCTCCGTCGAAAGGACTTCCATGACGCGGCCGGACTTCGGATCGTTAACGGTGGCGACTGGATGCATTTCACCAATATTGCCCTCAATCACAAAACAATGGTCATATCCAACTGGGTCCGAATCGATTTCTTGGATTCTTGAGCCAATCGCTGTCGGTTTCGAAAAATCAAATTGAGTCTTGGCGACATCCGCAATTCGACCCGTCGGAATCCCACCAGCGTCGACAGGGATATATTTGCTCGCATGTATCTGAACAAGATAATCTAATACATTGCCTTCGCCGGCTAGGTTCCAATAGTTGTGATTTGTCAGGTTGATATGCGTCGGCTTGTCAGTCGTCGCGCGAAATTCGACGACCAGCTCGTTACTCTTTGTCAATGTGTATGTCACAACAGCATCAACTTTCCCCGGGTAGCCTTCGTCGCCATCGGGACTTGTTAGCGAGAACGCGACGCCAAAATCACCATCCTTTGAGAACGGTTTGCCCTTCCACATTCTTTTGTCGAAGCCTTTGGTTCCGCCATGCAAATGATTCTCGCCGTTATTGGTCGCAAGCTCAAATTCCTCTTCACCAATCTTGAATTTGCCTTTGGCGATTCGGTTGCAATAGCGCCCGACTGTTGCATTGAAATACATTTCGCAGTCTTGGAAGCCTTTGATATCCGGAAACGACAAAACAACATTTGCCAATTTTCCACTGCGATCCGGCGTTTCAAGCGAAACGACTGTGGCCCCGTAATCCATCAACTTTAGCGTCAGCCCATTCGCATTCTTCATCGAATACAAAGTAACCGGCTCGCCATCTTTGGTGACACCAAAAGAAGACTCTGCAACGTCTGCGGACTCCAATGTCGAATTCATAAGACCTACTGTTTCATTGCCGTCAGTAACCGCATTTCCTTGCCGCACAACTGTCGTAACGATGCAACCAATCAGAAAGCTAATAATAATAAAGGCGGCTCTCATACGACTCCAATTGAGTGAAAATCTCAAGACAAGAAATGCGAGGAATGGAATTCGCATCCGAAATGCGATTCCGTGTGAATTGCCTACGCTCCAATTGTATCCGACTGTTGCTAGCGAACTCAAGCCATTGCCCTGCCATTTTGGCCTTCAATTTGTAGCTTGCGGGAAAATAGGTGCGGCAAGATGACCTAGTCCAGCTTATTCAGGGCGTGCAAACGCAACGTATTTGCGAACGCACGTTGCTCTAATTCGGTCTAATCCAGATCGATTTCTGTTGGATTAATCATTTGGCGTGCAAGTTCATAGGCACAAACGGCAACGCTATTTGAAAGATTCAAGCTACGAACATTGTTCGTCGTGGGTATACGCAATAGTGAGTCGCTGTATTGAGTTGTCAGCCCTGCGGGCAACCCATTGGTTTCGCATCCGAAGACCAGAACGTCACCGCGCTGATAGGCAACCTCAAAAATAGACTTCTTCCCAAACCGAGACAACATCCACAATCGCTTTGCCTGAATTCTCTCCATTAAAGCCTCCCAATGATCAACGACTTCCCAATCCAAATGCTCCCAATAGTCGAGGCCAGCGCGGCGCAGGGTCTTCTCATCAATTCGAAATCCCAAAGGACGGACTAACCACAACTTTGCTCCCAACGCCACGCATGTTCGTCCCACCGCTCCTGTGTTGCCCGGAATCTCAGGCTGATGCAGTACAATATGGACTAATGGTGAGGCGGTTGACATCAAAGCTTTTTTTTTCAGAGAACTAAAGTTAAAATCCAGGGCCTAGCGATCAGTTTTGATTTCTTGCTAAGCCGCATAGAAAAATCTTGAACTATTGCAATTCTTTGTCAACCGATCGAACACCATTTTTCGCGTCGATATTAGCCAATTCGTCAACAAGCCCAATTAAGCGAAAGCAACCTAGTGGTCGAAATCAAACGCAATCCGACACGCGCTGTGAAAATTGGAACGACAACGATCGGGGCTGGCCATCCAATTGCCGTGCAATCAATGACGGCGACTAAAACAACCGATGTCGCTGCGACTGTCGAGCTCGTCAACTTGCTATATAACGCCGGCGCAGATGTTGTTCGCATCGCCGTCGACAACAAAAAAGACGCCGAGGCCGTTCAATCGATTCGCGACGCGACTCAGGCAAATCTTTCGGTCGACCTGCAAGAGAATTATCGCATGGCCGCGGTCGTAGCTCCTTTCGTCAATAAACTTCGCTACAACCCAGGACACCTCCATCACCACGAACGCACAAAGACTTGGCAAGACAAAGTGCGTTGGCTTTCCGACGTTGCCAACGCCAATGACTGTGCTCTCCGAGTAGGCGTAAATTGTGGTAGCGTCGATCCAGCGATCAAAGCGCGCTTTCCGGAAAACGATTCGATCACGCCGATGATTGCAAGTGCCATGGAGAATTGCGAACTCCTCGATACGCTCGGCTTCTTACGGTATTGCGTGTCGCTGAAAGACAGCGATCCATCGAAAGTTGTCGAGGTTAATCGCCGTTTTGCGGAACAGCGGCCGGATGTTCCGCTACATCTTGGCGTGACTGAAGCTGGCTTGCCTCCCGATGGGGTGATCAAAACACGAGTTGCATTTGAGCAACTCATTGGACATGGCGTAGGCGACACTGTTCGCGTTTCACTGACTGTCCCCAATCACCGCAAACCTGAAGAAATCTCGGTCGGCCGACAAATCATCGATGATATTTACGCTGGCAAAGTCCGTTCAGTTGTCGACTTCAATCGCGACGGATTAAACATTATTTCTTGTCCAAGTTGCTCACGCGTTGAAAACGAAGCGTTTGTACAACTCGCCGAAAATGTCAAAGAGATGACACGCTATGCTGAGCAACATCGTGTGACGATCGCTGTCATGGGTTGCCGGGTCAATGGCCCCGGCGAAACGGATGACGCGGATTTGGGCTTGTGGTGCGGTCCAAATTTTGTGAATTTGAAACGTGGTACCGAAGAGCTGGGCGCATTTCCTTACGATGAAATTCTGGCGAGACTTAAGTCGGAACTCGATTCGATTATCGTCAGTCGTTTCCATCATTAAGCTGGATTTTCGAGACATCATTCAGAGCTGAAGCCGGTTTTTATTTTTGTTTTCTTTACGGGGGCCACGAATGGTCAACACATTATTTCTCCCCGAACTACGGGAAATGTTGGCCAACAAAAACGAAGCGGAACTGCGCGAGTTTTGCTCGGCCTTGCACCCATCCCGTATCGCCGATTTCATGGACGGACTTGAGCCCGCCGAAGCCTGGCAGATTCTTAGTCGCGCCAACCTAACCCAACGTGCCGAGATCTTTGGCTATTTCGACCGCTCGTTTCAAGACGCGATCATAACGACCCAAGATCGCGATGAAGTCGCACAATTGATCGCTCAGATCCCCTCTGATGACCGCGTCGATATTCTCGAAGGAATCGACGAAGACATCGTCAGCGACCTCCTCAGCAGATTGCCCGCCTCCGAACGTCGCGACATTATGCGACTCAGTCAATACCCGGAAGGCACCGCTGGCTCAATGATGGCAACAGAATTTGTGCGATTGCGAGAACATCTTTCAATCGCCGAAGCCATCAAAGAAGTCGGACGCCAATCGGAACAATACGAAACAATCTACTACCTATACATCATTGATGAAGAAAACCATTTGCGTGGTCTCGTGTCGGCCCGACAACTTTTGGCTGGGATGAAAAAGCCTGATACGAAACTATCCGATATCATGGACACAGCGCTAATCTCTGTCGACGTAATGGATGACGAAGCGGATGTCGTTGACAAAGTCGCCCGATTGGACCTGCTGGCTATTCCGGTCGTGGACGGCGAACGTCATATGGTCGGAATTATCACGCATGACGATGTGATTGACGTCGTGCGCGAGGGAGCGCATGACGATGCACTGCGGAGCGTTGCGGTCGAACCACTTGAGGACACTTATCTTAACACGCCAGTCTTAATACTGAGCTGGAAACGCGGGATGTGGCTGCTGATTCTTTTTTTCTGCGCACTGTTGACCGCGATGGCATTACAACAATACGAAGAAAAGCTCGAACGTTGGGCTTGGCTAATTCCTTTCATTCCACTCATTATTTCCAGTGGCGGAAATTCTGGCAGCCAATCCGCAACTCTTGTCATTACAGCATTGGCACACGGCCACGTCTCGATGCAGCAATGGTTTGAAGTTGTTGTCCGTGAAATCATTATGGGACTTGTACTGGGATTTTCACTGGCGATTTTAGGTTTGGTCACAACAATGGTCTTTTTCCCAACCGTCCCTGGATGGTATGGAGCTATGATTGTGCCAATCACTTTGGTGTTGGTAGTCGTTTGCGGGACAGTCACTGGCTCGATGCTGCCCTTGATCTTCAAACGAATCGGTTGGGACCCTGCCCTAATGAGCAACCCGTTCGTCGCGGGAATTATCGACATCCTCGGAATCGTCATTTACATGACCGTGGCAACTTTATTCCTGGCGTAGAGTCTAAGTGGTGTAACAAACTCAACCAACGTAACCAATAACGCGGTCGCATAGGCAAGTCGAGTTATGTTCGAACAGACTCAGTAACACTATCACCCGACTCGACAAAGCCCACCAGTGGCTCGCCGGCATCTGCCGTGGCTTCTGCAGCCGCCGCTAAACTGATTTCCGCTGCTGAAACTGACGGTTCCACGGCCACTCGCAACCTACCTGCCAACCACAAACTCAAGACTGAAAACGCTGCTGCTAGGTAACCAACCGAACCGAAATTCAAAATTCTCTCGTCCGGTGTCTGCACGACAATCAGACCGCCTAGGTACGACGCAAGGCCTCCAGAAATATGTTGAATCGAAGAGTTGGCACTCAAGAAAGCCCCTCGATTCTTCGGCACAACGCTGCTTGTAACCATTGCCATGGCAGGGATCATTCGCCCAGAATTGCTTACCATCAGTGTGCCGAAAACGACAACAGAAAGAACTTTCATACCAACTGGTAGTTGCGTAATGATGATCAACAGTACCGCTGACACGGGAGCAATAAATCGAAACACAAGCAACTTGCCAAATAGATCGGCCGCTCGACCGATAATAGGCGACGTCACGAAAGCACATGCACCACCGACAATGTAAAGAATTGGCAATTGCTGTTCTGTAAAACCGACATTTCCCACAAGGTAAACACTCAGGTACGGAAAGACCAAGAACCCACTCATCGTCAAAGCAATGATCAATGCGAACGCATTCAAATGATTGACATGTGCAAACGTTGTGAAAAGCGCCTGAAGCGGTGTGATACGCTTTTCACCAATGTGTTGGTTCAGTGATGGCAGGGCGACGTAGCCAAGAACCAAAATGAGCAGACTAAATACTGCCAAAACCAGAAACGACATTTGCCACCCATAATTTGTCCCGATAAAAAGGCCCAACGGAACACCGGCAACCGATGCCATCGCAAATCCAGTCATTAGAACGCCCGTCGCTCGTCCGCGCCGTTGCTCCGGAAAAACGTCACCGACGATAGCCATTGAAACACCACCAAGAATGCCACCAAAAGCACCGGTGACAATCCGCGCCAACACCAACGTCAGGAAATTAGTCGACAACCCGCAAAAGGCCGTGCCGACAACGAATCCCGTGTAAAGAAATAGGAATGCCGTTCGGCGTGAAAATCGGTCCATGGTTGCCGATGCAATGAGGCCAGCAACACCCGCAGCGAATGTGTAGGAAGAAACAATTAACCCAAATGCTGCTGGATTGATTTTCAGACTTCGCATCAATTGAGGACCCAGAGGCATCACAATCATGAAATCGACGATCGTAATGAACTGGACCGCTGCCAAGGCAACGAGAATCAACCGTTCATTGTAAACCGGAGTGGTCGTATCGCCTGGCAGATCCTCTCGTTTCATAGTGCTTGTAAATGATTCGTTTTCAAAATGCTCAGCCCAATTATTGACAATTCTCTCTTGGCAATCCCGTCAAGATCACAATGAGTTGAGCAAGAAGGGAGCTCAGAAAGCATGACATTGGGGCAAAAAGACGTCCTTACTGCCGCGTGTTTTGACAGTTTAGTTTAGAACTCGATCCGGCATAAGGCAGCACGCGTTTCATCTCAAAAATCCGCGAACGATCTTCCAGATTGACTGCCCTTGCAAGGCAATCTTTTTGCCGCCTACGGAAACGACACGATCTTTATCGGAGCAGGCAGTTCGCTCGCTGTTTTGGACCCTGTCTGCGAAGGCAAAGAATTGACCATGCGTGACCTTGATATCTTCGTTTTCCTAGAAGGCGAAATGACTGAAGCCAAAGCTCGGCACATGGAAGGTCTTTTGGAGTCACGAGAGGTCGGTCGCTGTTCAGCTCACGCTGTTCGCCCGCGCCGACGCCGAAGCATATAGCTTGAATTGTCGATGGGGGCTTCAATCTTAACGAAACGCTGACAACGCTCCCTTTATTAAAGCTTCACACACTTAGCAATACGCACGATCAACCGCCAAAGTCGTCGTAGGCAATATTTTCTGGTTCGACTCCCAAATCGTCGAGCATCTTGAAAACCGCAGCATTCATCATCGGGGGACCGCAGATATAAAATTCAATGTCTTCGGGCGCCGAATGTTTGCTGAGGTACTCGTCTCGCAATACCTGGTGAATAAAACCTTTGTAACCTGTCCAGTTATCTTCGGGTAAAGGTTCTGAAAGAGCGATATTGAACTTGAAATTCGGAAAATCTTTTTCAATTTCACGAAACTGATCGACGTAGAAAAGCTCTCGCAAGCTCCTACCACCGTACCAATACGTTACTTTACGACCCGTCTTTAATCTTTTGAACAACTCAAAAATGTGACTTCGTAGCGGAGCCATACCAGCACCACCTCCGATGTATATCATTTCGGCATCCGTGTCCTTGATAAAGAACTCACCATAAGGACCCGAAATCGTAACCTTGTCGCCCGGTTTCAGATTGAAAATGTAAGATGACATTTTTCCAGGGGGAACGTTTGGCAATCGGGGCGGTGGCGAAGCAACGCGGACGTTGAGCATGATGATGCCTTGTTCGCCGGGGTAGTTTGCCATCGAATACGCTCGAAAAACAGGCTCGTCGACTTTCGAGACATATTGCCAAATATTGTATTTATCCCAATCCTCATGAAATCGTTCTTCAATCTCGAAGTCTTTGTAGTTCACAACATGGGGTGGACATTCGATTTGGATATAGCCGCCAGCTTTGAAGTCTACCTCTTCGCCTTTGGGCAATTCCAGAACAAGTTCTTTGATAAACGTCGCGACGTTGTGATTGGAGCGAACGGTGCAAAGCCATTTCTTGGTTTCGAAAGCCTCTTCGGGGACTTCGATTTTCATGTCTTGTTTCACCGCGACTTGGCAACTGAGACGAATGCCCTCGCGCTCCTGACGCTTGTTAATATGATTCTTCTCGGTGGCCAAGATATCGCCGCCACCTTCAAAGATTTTGACTTTGCACTGAGCGCAAGTACCACCACCGCCACAAGCCGAAGAAACGAAAATCCCTTCGTTCGCGAGTGCCCCCATGAGTTTCCCGCCAGCTGCGCACGAAATCTCTTTTTGGTGGTTGACCAAAATTTTGACATTACCGGAACTGACCAGCATCTTGCGGGCAACCATGATCAGGCCCACGAGAGCCAAAATAACTGCAGTGAATGAAACCACCGCCACAATAATTTCTTGCATTGAACTAACCTGAACAATTCAAAAAAACGTCCGCCAAACGAAAATCCGCTCGGCAAATCTTAAACGCCTGAAAACGCCAAAAACCCAAGAGCCATCAAGCCAACGGTAATAAACGTAATCCCTAGCCCACGCAAACCCTTAGGCACATCGGAATACTTCAATTTCTCGCGAATCGCCGCAAGTGCCACTATCGCCAACGCCCAACCAACGCCTGAACCGATCCCATACACAACGCTATGAACGAAATCGTAGTCGCGTTGCACCATAAACAACGAACCACCCAAGATGGCGCAATTCACTGTGATCAACGGTAGGAAAATCCCAAGCGTGTTGTAGAGGGCTGGAAAAAACTTATCGAGAATCATTTCCAGAATCTGTACAATCGCAGCGATCACACCGATGTAGCAAATCAATCCCAAGAATTCGAGGTCGTAGTTCGCCAGCGAACCGGACTTCAAGAAACTTCTATACATGATATTATTGACAGGTACCGTAATCGCTTGCACTGCAATCACTGCCACCCCCAATCCCAACGCCGTTTTGACGTTTTTCGAAACCGCCAAAAACGTGCACATTCCTAAAAAGAATGTAAGCGCGAGATTCTCAACAAAAATGCTCTTCAAAAGGACGCTGAGTAATTCTGGCATCGTTACGCCTCCTCGACTTGGTCAGGATAATAGGTCCGAATCATCCAAATCATGATTCCGATCAAGAAAAACGCACTGGGCGACAACAGCATCAAACCGTTGGCTTCGTACCAACCACCATCTGTAATTTTTGCGAGAACTGGATAGCCAAACAACGATCCAGAACCAAGGAGTTCGCGGAAAAAGCCAACGACAATCAAGATGACGCCATAGCCCAGGCCGTTGCCAATTCCGTCGATAAAACTGTCGGTCACATTTTCCTTCATCGCAAATCCTTCAGCGCGTCCCATCACGATACAGTTCGTAATAATGAGGCCGACGAAAACGGAAAGCTCTTTACTCAAGCTAAACGCAAACGCTTTAAGAAGCTGATCTACCACGATTACCATAGAGGCAATCACAGTCATTTGAACGATAATCCTAATACTGCTAGGAATACGATTCCGAATCAACGCAATTCCCGCACTGGAAAACGCAGTAACGAGCGTCACACAAATCGCCATCACCAGCGACTTGTCCAATCGTGTCGTAACCGCCAGTGCCGAACAAATCCCGAGCACCAACAAGGCAATCGGATTTTTGCGAAAGACCGGATCTAGCAACAAATCCAAAGGTTTATTTTTTGACATTTGGTTTTACTCCTTCCTGCGACCGAGATCTGAGGAAGCAACTACTTTCTGTGGTGCACCAAGTTCGTTCTCAATAAACGGCTTGAAACCGTTGGGGCCAAGCCAAAAATCAATCATCGATGTTACGCCTTTTGACGTAATCGTCGCGCCCGAAAGTCCATCGATTTGGTATTCATTGGACGCACTGCCTTTGACTACTGTTAATTTGACGTCGCCTGTAGTGTCATAAACTTTTTTGCCGTCCCATTTCGCTTTCCAACCGGCATTATCAACTTCGCCGCCAAGCCCTGGAGTCTCACCGTGTTCGTAGTAAGTGATTCCAGCAACGGTTTTCAAATCATTTCTGAGAGCAATGAAGCCTTTGAGCGTCGACCAAAGCCCGCGTCCACGAATTGGGAAGACATATTTTTCTACGCCTTGGTTATCACCAACAATGCGATACACGAACGCATAGTTTTCGCGTGAACCTCCGAGTCCTGCGATATCGCTTGAAACGTTGAGTTTTTCGGAAGCTTTGGGGAACTTCTGATTTTCCTTTGCAACTTTCATCCCATCGTATTCGGCAAACAACTCGTCTTCTGTCTTGTATTTGCCGTCCATCGCGTTCATCAATCCAGCTACGTCGGAGCGTCCCGTTTCCAAATTGATGATGTCCGGTTTGACTTTGGCTGAAAACAGCTTTTCGATCCCACCGCCTTGTTTGACTGCTTCAGCATCGAACCCCGCGACTCGCAAGATATTCGATTTGCGGTCCTCTTCGACATTTTTCTTTTGTTTGTCCCGCAGCCCAACGGCGGCTGCCGAAACCAACAGCGAGCAGACGATGCACACGCTCAGCGCGACAATTAGGGTATTCGCAAGACTATCTTTGTTATGCATAACGTGCCATCCTCCGTTTTACGTTTGCCTGAACGACGAAGTAGTCGATGAGCGGAGCGAATACGTTTCCAAACAGAATCGCAAGCATGATGCCTTCTGGAAACGCTGGGTTCAATGTGCGGATGAACACCGTCATGAACCCGATTAATGCACCGTAAATCCATTTCCCTGTTTCTGTCATTGAGGCCGATACCGGGTCCGTCGCCATGAAGACAGCGCCAAACGCGTAGCCTCCCAAAACCAAATGCCACCAAGGAGGAATGTTGTAAATTGGTTGTGCAACCGGCAGCGCCCACAAGAAACAAGAAAACAAGGTCATGCCAATCAAGGTACCAGCCATGATTCGCCAACTTCCAATTTTCGAAAAGATCAAAATAGCGGCACCAATCAAACAGCAAAACACCGATGTTTCGCCCATCGAACCGTGCATGTTGCCCCAAAAACAATCCGACAAGGTCATGCCTTGAACGGGTGCCGAGAGATTTGCAACGATATCTGAAATCGTTCCGGTTTTAGCCTCTGCGATGGCACCTAAGCTAGTCGCTCCCGTGTAACCGTCGACTGCGGTCCATACCGTTCCGCTAATGCGACTAGGATAAGCAAAATACAAGAACGCTCGAGCCGTCAAAGCGGGATTCAAAAAGTTACGCCCCGTTCCGCCAAATACCTCTTTCCCGATCACCACACCGAATGCGATCGCTAACGCGGTTTGCCAAAGCGGCATATTCGGCGGCAACGTCAAGGGAAACAACATTCCGGTAACCAAAAACCCCTCGTTGATTTCGTGCCCGCGAATGATCGAAAAAATCAATTCGCAAGTTCCGCCAACGACCATCGTCACGAGGTACAGAGGCAAAAAGTACAACAAGCCATGGACGCAACAAGGGACAATGCTACCGACGCTGAGAAAGCCTCCGCGATCAGCTGCCACATCAATACCCAGCATATTCAAAATACTAAATCGCCAACTTCCATCCCAAAGCGTTGCAGGGGCCGTGAACGCATCACCCTGGCTGTGTATGATTTTCTCGGCTTGATAGCCCGTGTTGTATAACGCCATGAAAATACACGGCAGCAAGGCCACGATAACCATCGACATCATGCGCTTCAAATCAATCGCGTCGCGAACGTGCGTCTGCCCTTTGTTAGTCTCACCTGGAGTGTACAGAAAAGTATCACCCGCCTCGTAAAGCGGATAAAGCTTCTCGAACTTGCCACCTGGCTTGAACAGCGGCTCAAACTTATCAAGTATTTTTCGAAACATTTATTTTCAACCAAAATTCTGTTTTCAACGAAATTCGCGAACGACCTGATTTAACCTTCTTTTTCAATCGTCTTCAAATTGTCTCGCAAAATCCGACCATAGTCGTTTTTGCCCGGACAAACAAAGGTGCACAATCCCAAATCCTCTTCGTCTAATTCGAGGCAACCGAGTGCCTGGGCCTCCTCGGTGTCGCCCACCAACAAGGCTCGCAAAAGCTGCGTCGGCAAAATATCCAACGGCATGACGCGCTCGTATGTCCCCACTGGTACCATCGCCCGGTGACTACCCTCAGTACTCGTCGTCATTGCAAACTTTTTGTTTAAAAGCGAGCCAAGGTAAATATTCGTGATCGAAAATTTATTGGCGCCTGGTTTTTGCCAGCCCATAAACTCTCGCTTGTTACCCTCTTCCAAACATGAGACCTGCAAATGATGGCGTCCCAAAAAATTCACAGGGGCTTGTGACTTTCGACCGCTCAAAACCGAACCCGACACGATGCGAGTGTTCTTGGGTTCTAAACGACCTGCAATCAACTGATCGATATTGGCACCCATTCGGGTTCGCAACAAACCGGGCTTCGTCACACGCGGACCTCCAACAGCAATCGTGCGTTCGGTCATCAAACGCCCCGTTTGAAAGAGGTGGCCAATCGCAATGACGTCTTGGTAATTCAAGAACCAAACCGTTTTTTTAGGCCCGACGGGGTCCAGGAAATGAATGTGCGTGCCCGGCAAACCCGCGGGATGCGGACCCGCGAACGACTCAAAGGTCACATTCGGCACGTCATTGCCCGGAACACGCGAATGATCGCGAGTACACACAAAGGTCTTACCTCGTGTCAACTTACTGACAACCGCAAGGCCCGCGACAAACCAATCCTTATGCTGCTCGATAATCAACTCGGGTTCCGCGGAAAGCGGATTCGTATCCATCGCCGTCACAAAAATACTATGAGGCTCTAGGCCAAGCGCCGGCACACGGTTGTAGGGACGAGTCCGCAAACACGTCCACAAACCAGAGGCAACCAATTGTGCCTCCACTTTATCGCGCTTGAGTGCTTGCAAATTCGAATGCGATTCAAACTCAACCGCTTCGTTGCCATCAACGTCAATCACCAAAGATTCAAACTTTCGTTTCTCACCTCGGTTGATTTGGGAAACCATGCCAGCAGCCGGGGCGGTAAAGATCACGCCCTCGGTTTTCTTGTCTGTAAAGACAGCCTGCCCCAACTTCACACGATCACCAACCTGGACCAACATTGTGGGCTTCATACCGATGTAATCGTCGGCAACCAAACCCACTTGTTTGATATCTGGACCATCAACGATGTCTTGCGCCGGCTCACCGACGATGGGTACATTAAGTCCGCGAAGGATTCGCTTCATCCTTAGATTCCCGTATTCACTGAAACTAACCGACTAAAACGTAATGCGATACCGAACAACCAAGCACTCGATTGTGAATTTTTTCACGAACTGTGCATTCAAATTTTTTTTACACGTGAACTGACTTGTAACTTGCCCGCACTCAAAACCGAATCGAAGTCTATAAAAACTTCAACTACCAAAGTTGGATCGAACGATCATTCATTTTTCGAAATCCAAAAGTTGCGATAGAAAAATGTGACCCTAGCTAACGTAAATAATCTGCGTTCAAGTGTTAGGACAAAGGTGCGTTGAAAATTCTTGATGTCGCGGGGTTATTGGCGACGAAGTCGCTGCAACAACTCTCTGAACAGGCACCTAAAAAATTGGGCCGTGTAAAACAATTCTTAAGATTTTGCCAGAAAAGTTAAAAACCGCCAATGCCACTGACAAAATCTTTTTTCCAATTCGTTTTTTGCACCCTGACGAAGCTGCATCAGAAAGAAATGTAATGTGAACGTCTTCGTCCGTGTTTTTGAACTTTCCGATGGACTTGGAAGGACATCGTACTTTTCATGGGAATTTTGATATACAACGCCTAACCACAGTTCCAGCGGCAGATCCTCCCATAGCTTGCCTAGAATCTAGGAAACCCTAAATTGATTGAAGTTCTCAATTCGAGGAAATGGAACGGTCTGGGAAATCAAACAACATGAATATCGTCGTCTTGGGCGGTGGCACGGTCGGTACTTCAATCGCTGAAATGCTCTGCCAATTGGAGCATAACGTTACCGTTATCGACCATAGTTCCGAACAAACCAAACGCATCAACAACGACTTGGACGTGCGAGTGCTCACTGGTTCGGCCAGCCAATCAAGCGTTTTGTTCCAAGCGGGGGTTAGCTCTGCCGACATTTGTCTCGCCGTAACGGGCAACGACGAAGTGAACATTGTCGCGGCCAGTATGGCTCGCGCTATGGGTGCACGTCGCGCGATTGCCAGAGTTTATGCTCCCGTTTTTCGCGATCTGAGCACCTTTGACTATCAACGTCATTTCCAAGTTGACAGGATGCTGAGCCTTGAGCACCTAACCGCCATGGAAATCGCTCGCGCGATTCGCGACCCAGGCAGTGTCCTAGTCGAACAATTCGCTCGCGGCGGTTTGAGTGCCCAAGAAATGGTAGTGACAAAAGGTTGTGAGCCTACGCGTGTGAAGATCCGTGATTTGGACCTACCTGCCAATGTTCGCTTTGGGACCATCTCACGAAACAATAAAATGTGGTTGGCCGCGGCCGATGATCAGCTGCAAATCGGCGATCGCGTCACGGTTTTTAGCACGCCGGAAATGGTCAAAAGTGTGAAGTCCTTATTTCACACACAAGCCGTGAAACACAAACGTGTCGTTATCGCTGGCGGTGGTGAAACAGGTCTGCACCTTGCGCGCACGCTGGAACGCGAGGGCAACACTGTGATGCTGCTTGAAAACAGCGAGGAACGCTGCAAGAAACTGGCGACGCTGCTGGAGTCGACGTCAGTCGTCCATTGCGACGCGCGGCGACGGGTCCACCTGGAGGAAGAACGCGTCGGACGAGCCGATGTCTTTGTTGCTTGCACTGGCGATGACGAAGACAATATTATGCTTTGCGTCGAGGCACGCGACTTGGGTGCGCAGCGAATCATGGCATTGATCGCTCGTCCTGATTATGCAAGCGTGATGGGCAAGCTGGGGATTGATTTAGCAGTAAGCGAACGTGAGGTCATGGCCAAACAAATTCTGGCATACCTCACACGGGGGATTGAAATCTCGCATACCAAACTGCCTGGTGGACATATCGAAGTCATTGAACTTGAGATACCTGCGGGCAGCGTTTCTGCGGAAAAAACCTTGTCGGAATTGCGACTTCCCGAGGGCTGCCTAGTCGTCGCTCTGATCCAACATGATTACGTCCGGGTTCCCTCCGGTAACGACCGACTTCAAGTCGGGGATGTCGTGATCCTCCTCGTCGAAGACGAAGTCTCAGACCAGGCCCTCGCCCGCTTTTCGACCCGTGAATCCTAAATATTCATTTTGTTTTTCGATTTCAATCGCTCGCTGAATCGGTTTATAATAGGAACAAACAACGGTTGATACTGAGTGCACTAACAGTATCTTACTCACTATAAAAACATTAGAATCGTGTTTCTGCATGGCGATCACTTGTCGGCAATGGCAAGTTCAATCAATCTCAAAGAAAAATTTGGAAGGTGACTCATATGAGACGTTTCGAAACAACTCCAAACCGACCCTCGCGTTTTATAACGCTCGGCCTGCTCGCATCAGCTCTGATCTTCATTCCAGCGACATTGGTTCATGGCCAAAACGTTGCCAAGGTCGAACAGCGATTGGACAAACTTGTCGAACAAGGCCACCTAACCCAAGTACAGGCGGACGCAATGATGGGCACTCTTAAGCATATGAGCGAAACCAAACCCAAGTCCGCATCGAATCACGACACCAGCGATAGCGAGACACCTGCACGACAAGCTCGACTTGCCTACAGTCGCATCGAAGCGGAACTGAAAGAAGCTGTTGCGGCAGGAAAGATATCGCAGTCTGATATGGAGAAGCGTCTCCATGAGATTCAAGCAACACTTGCCGAAAAATTGACTCGCTTGGGTACAACTCCAGCGGCAAGACAAAAACACTTTATTTCGCGAGAAGAAATCACACGCGCCGCGTCGGAATTAGAAGCGATGGTCAAGGCCGGAAAGATCAAACGAGATGAAATGGAAGTGCGCTTGTCACAAATGAAAAAGGCATTTGCCGAACAAAACAGCCCGACGCCAAACCTCAAGGACTTTCCTAAAGGCTCAGCATTGCGTTCTCATGAGTCGGCCATAGAAGACAAAGCTGCTAAACAACAATCGGTCGACAAATTGGAAAACGCCGCGCGTCGACTAAAGCTGGCAGTCGAATCAGGCAGCATCAGCAAAGAGGAAGCGGATGTGAAAATGAAGGAACTAAAAGCCAAGATGGACACAAGCAGGGGAGGAGCCGTGAACCAAAATCCCAAACAGGGCATCGAGGGTGCAGTTCAAAAAATCCGCCAAGCTGCAATTGACGGAATCATCTCACGAGCGGAGGCCGAAACAAAAATGAAAGCCCTCATGAGCCAAAAGCAGTCGGCAGAATCCCCTCAGCGCGACAATGGCGGACGTCAATAAACGGTTTGCGTTAAATCAAGTTCCATTGTTGACCGATTGGCGCAAGTCGACTGCCGAAAAGGAAATGTTGATTCTGCATCGTTCCTTGCCCATGCTGAATCACCGAAAGATTGGTGATGGCTTTCCTGGATTTGATTCGTGGAGCGATAGCATTTGATAACCAGGGGTGCGAACCACTGGAAAAACTCCAAACAGAGTTCTTTGAACCGCAGTGCGCCACATTGAAAAGGATTTAATGCCGAATTAGTTCCGAATCCGACGGCAATGTGAACTAGCGTCAATTCGGGATTTACTCAAGCCAGTTCCTTACTCTTCTTTTTTCTTCGTGAAAAACTGCGCCAAATCCGAGAACGATCGCATTGGCTTGTCGCCAGTCAACATTTCATCAGTAATTGGCGCAACAGGTTTTGGTTTTGCCGGTCGATGGTCGGCCCGGCGCTTCGAAAATTGGCCCTTGCCTCGTCCGCCCTGGCCCTTACCTGCAAACGGTTTTCGACCTTCGAATTTTGCACGACGAGAATTTCCGTCCGAATTAGCAGGCCGTGACTGAGTGGATCTCGATTGAGCCGATTGCGTCGAACCTGTTTCGCTATTCTGCGGTTGCGATTGCCGCGAACCGTCTGCAGCCTCTCGTGAGAACGGACGAGACCGATCGCGCCTTTGGGGACGACGTTTTTCTTCTTT
>JAHEAM010000645.1 GCA_024642765.1 Planctomycetaceae bacterium | reverse complement strand
ACCGACAAGGCCTTTAGTTAGTACGGCCAATCCCAATAGGCAATAAAACGACACCGCAAATCGCCACGATGAGAAAGCCGTTCCCTCACGAATCCTGCCACCATTTTCAAACGCGGCAAATACAAAAATAGCAAAGGCAGCCGTAAACCAAAAAATCAAAATGGAATCAGGGGTCGCTGCTCTAGCTGCAACGCTAAACATCAGACTAGTCGCGAGGATCACCCCCGCCCATAAACCTGTTGTGCGATCGAAAAGCCTCCGTCCAATGGCGTAAGTCAAAAACACCGTGCCGCCACCGAGCAGCGCTGACCCAAACCGCGCTGAGAATTCACTCGGGCCAAAAAGGGTGTAAGCCAGCATCATTAGCCAGTAGGTCATCGCCGGTTTTTGATGTCGCAACTGATCGTTGAAAATCGGGACCACCCAGTTCCCGCGTTCCAGCATCTCTAAGGCGCAACCGGCGTTTCGTGGCTCGTCCCTATCCCAAAGACGAACAGCACCCAAACGAAAGAAAAACGAAGCGAACACAACCAACGACAACACCAGCAGGTGCTGCCAAGTCGATCCAAGCGCAGAACGTTGCGTGGGACTTTCCATGTTTAGTCGACTTCCGTTTCAAAAAAGATAGGCCTCTTTGCCAACCACAAATTAAACGAATTTTGGCCCATCGCATCAAGGTCAAGATTCCAGGTGATTGCGACTCCGTTCGGAATCGTTCCGGCTTAACTCGTCGCGGAAAACAAAAAAACGCCGCAAAAAGCGGCCCAATCAGCAAATACGGCGAGGGGATTTGACGAACTGCGACTTGGCGAATAAAACTGTTGATTCGCAAATCGAACCATAGTCGCTTAAAACACGACTTTTGGAATGGTTTTGCTGGTGAGTGGGCTCCGTGAGGGGGAGCCGTGAACCGGGTCAGGTCTGAAACATGAAGCAGCCATAAGCGGGGTACTCTTGTGCGGAGTCCTCTCACCAGCAAATGCCAAAGAAATCGAACGAGAATCGGTTTGATGGAACCGAAGAGTAAATAATGATGGCAGACCAAACGGGGACATCGAACAATTCTTACATGGTCGTCGCTCGGCGCTATCGACCTCAGGCCTTCGAGCAACTTGTCGGTCAACCGCACGTTATCACAGCCCTGACAAATGCCATTGAGCAACACCGCGTTGGACACGCCTATCTATTCACCGGCGCACGCGGCGTCGGCAAAACGTCTACGGCTCGAATTTTTGCTAAGTGCCTCAACTGCTTCCACGGTCCGACGACGACTCCTTGTAACGAATGTGACGTTTGCCGTTCTGTTTCGGTTGGCGAAGATGTCGATGTTTTGGAAATCGACGGAGCCAGTAACAGAGGCATCGACGAGATTCGACAATTAAGGTCAAACGTCACTATTCGTCCGAGTCGGTGTCGCTACAAAATCTACATCATTGACGAAGTTCACATGTTGACCATGCAGGCGTTTAACGCCTTGTTGAAAACGCTTGAGGAACCGCCCGAACACGTCAAATTCATCTTCTGTACGACCGACCCACATAAGTTGCCGATCACTGTTTTATCGCGATGCCAACGATTTGATTTCGCGCCCGTCGAAGCCAACGAGATCACAACCCGACTGCAAGAAATTGCCCAAAACGAAGGCGTCGAAGCCGACGCACAAGCCTTGCAAATCATCGCGAGGCGTGCCAACGGTTCTATGCGCGACAGCCAATCCTTGCTCGAGCAAATCTTGTCCTCGTGTGATAAAGAAATCAAAGTCAATGACGTCTATCGATTGCTTGGCACCGCGGATATGGGACGCATCGCCACCATCGTGAAAACGATATTGTCGAACAACATGCCACAGGTCATGGGCGAAATCGATGCGGCCATCAAGTCGGGTGTGGAGGTCGGCCAACTTGCTCAGCAATTGGTTGGTTACTTACGTGATTTGATGGCGGCAAAAGTCGGGTGTGGCGAAAACCTAATGCTCAATGCCACGACAAGCGAATTGTTATCGATTCAAGAAGTCGCAAAGGAGGTCGGGTTGGAAACGATTTTCTCGATGCTTCAAATTCTTGATCAATGCGTGGTGCGAATGCAGCACAGCCATCATTCGCGAGTATTGCTGGAGGCGG
>JAHEAM010000171.1 GCA_024642765.1 Planctomycetaceae bacterium | reverse complement strand
CAAGGCAATCCGTTTTCCGCATCGGCAAATCGCCCACCGGCAACGGTCGGCGATCTGCCGATTGACAATTCGCTGTTGAATGTTTCCGTCTGCGGATGTCCGTTAACCAGTGCGACATAAGTTTTCTTGATCTGTCCTGCCACAAATTGAGGCTGGACCAAACGAGCGGCTTCTTTCGTTCGAGCCAAAACGACAACACCAGTGGTATTGGCATCCAAACGATGCAAAAGTCGCAAACGATTCGGCGCGTATACTCTATCCAGAATCGTAACCAGCGAATTTCGATTGAAACGTCCGCAAGGATGCATGGGCAATGGCGCAGGTTTGTCGACCGCAATCAAGTAATCGTCTTCAAACAACATACTGATGGACGCGTTCACGTCTGGCTCAACCGTCAAAGGAATCACGTGCTCCAAGCGCCAACCTGCTCGCACAATGGAATCACGCGAAAGAGTCTTGTTTTCGCTACGAATATAGCCGTGGTCGCACTCACTCTCCCAGTAACTCGCTGGCACGTGACCATGCAGTGTTGTCAATAATTCCAGCACGGTCAGCCTATCGAAACGCTCGGACACATTGATGGGTCGAATATTTTCGTACGGAACGCTACCTGGCAATGGATTCGCAATAGCAGCAATTTGTAACTCACGTTCGCGCATTCGAATTTGCATGAGTTCCGCGGGCGACTTGTAACAGTGCGGACAACTGTGCGGTGGATAATAATGAGGATGTTCTTGGTCTTCGGGACTCAAGACGGCTTGGCATGCGTAGCAAAGTCCATCTTCCGTTTCGCAGAGCGTCGGATTCACCGCCACGCGTTTATCGAAAACGAAACAATCGCCTTCGTATCCCAAGCCCTTGCATTCCTCGAAATACTTAAGAATACCGCCTTCGAGCTGGAATATCTGTTCAAACCCCTCGCGTTCCATCAGCGGCCCGGCTTTCTCACAGCGAATACCGCCCGTGCAAAACATCACGATCGGCTCTCGCTTCCACGTCTCCGGCAGCTTTTCAATCGCTTTCGGAAATTCACGAAACGAATCGATTCCCAAATCGACGGCGTTCTCAAACGTCCCGACCTCGACTTCGTATCCATTGCGCGTATCGAGAAAGTGAAATTGTTTGCCTGAGCGAATCCACTCTGCCAATTCGCGTGCCGGCAATTTGGCGCTGGGTTTGTTGACCGGATCAATTCCCTCGACGCCCATCGAGATGATTTCCTTTTTGAGACGCACCAACATACGCCGAAAGGGCTGGTGATCGCTGGGACTTTCCTTAATCTCAAGGTTGTGGAATTCATCAAAAGAACGCAGATGTTCGATGAAGGCTGCGATACTTTGCGGCGTGCCGGCCAGAAACAAATTAATGCCCTCGGGACTCAACAGAATTGACCCCTTCAAATCAAGTGAAACGCAATAATCTCGCAGGGCTTCACGTCGTGTCGGCAAATCCTCAAGAGCCACGAATTTGTAGGCGGCAATGTTTACGAAGGGCAACGATCCCTTCGGCAACGTGGGTTCGGTTTCAATTTTGGTCGGCATGCGAACGTGTTCGAATTGTGGTTTTACTTTTTACTGAGTCGTAGTTTATCAAACAGCATTCAAATTGTAAAAACCGAGTGCGAATTAGCACGCTCGCATGGCTCAAATCCCGACATTTGAGCTATGTCGAAGCAATTCTAGCTTCAAAAACAGTTCAGCAAGCGACGAACACTGACGTTCTTGGTCGGGCCGCCAAATCGAAAAACTAGCCTTATTCAGAACGCAAATTTATGTCCTGCAGGTGTCAGAACACAAATGCCTGGGCCCCGGCCTGCGGGATTGAGGTTGCTCGATTGATTACTGCTAGTCAAGTTAAATAAACCGATCGATAAATCGTGGGTCGAGTGGAATATCACTAACTTCTATATCCGCGATTAGATCGTTGAAGAGTTTCGAATTTGGGTCCATGATCAGGTCGCCAATTTCGGCCCACAGATGCTGAAGTTTTGGAGTCGTCGACTTGCCTTGCATTTTGACCTTTGCTTCGAGATCAAGAGCAGCGGCGACCTTAAGATACTCTTTCTCGGGCTTTTCAAGAGTAAGAACATAGACCATTGATGCCAGCGAATGGCACAACTGATCAAAAACTCCACCTTCGTCGCCAAGCAAGAAACTCTGATCCATAAAGCTCTTTTGGTAGCGTGCGATAATCATCAAGATCTGTCGTCCTAGTTTTCGATTTCGATTGAGTGCACGTTGCACAATCGTGCGTTTTTCAGGAAACAGATTTTGCACGCCCGACATCGAACCGGCCCATGGGTTGAGGGAACCTAAAAGCGATGTCGCGATAAACCAGCCAAATTTTGCCTTTGCTCCCAAACCGAAGCTTCCGTTGACTTCCGCAACGCCAATCGGTTCCAAAAACTTTGCACGAATGCCGCGAGTCATTGCATTCGGGGCGCCTACATCGGCCAGTACTGGATTAGGGCCTTCGTAAACCGTTGCGATTGTGAACTCGTGCATGTTCTCACCGACATAGTTTTCGATTAAAGGCTGCGATTCGAAGTTCGCGAGTTGTTCCCGCATTGCCTTACGACGTTCGTCGGTGTGAACAGATCTACCGCCTTGGATTTGGTAGACATTAATAGCCGTTTGCAAAAGGCCTTTAGTCGCGTAGACCTTTGCAATCATGCCTTGAGTCTCATCGCGGACGCCATTAGCAGCCAAGCGAAAACACAAATCGCCGAGACTGCGACCGGCAAGACCGTGGCATACCGCTCGCCCCATCCAAGTCCGAATGCGAGGCGATGTGCCAATTGGTTTGCCAAATGTCGCACGAAACGAGGTCCAACCTCCTGGTTCGTGCTTGTCCTTCAGGCCTGCCGAGGATTTTTGACTTGGGTCTAAGATGATTTGCGCCAGAAGCTTGAAGATTTTTGCCGCGCTATTGACGCCGATTCCTCCCCTGCCCTTCGCAAGTGAGCTGAACGCTTGCGCCAATCCCTTGCCCGGTGGCCCCAACAAAGTAGTCGCCGGAACCTCGCAATCGATCAAGCGAAAACGAGCGTTCCACAAGTAGTCAAACGCCACTAAATCGTTACGAATCATTTTGAAATTCGCGGTATCAGCCTTTGGCACTTCGAAAATGACCATCCCCGAATCGCGACCTTTGGCCAAGTCCTCACCTTCGAGCTTTAAAACCAAAATACAAACGCCACCATAAATCACATTGGTGATCGGCCACTTTACACCGTTTATCAAGTACTTGTCACCAACGCGTTTTGCGGTCATGGACAGCTTACTTGGGTCAGCTCCAACTCCTGGTTCTGTGAGCGCGAATGAACCCAATAATTCCCCTCGAGCCATTTTTGGCAAGTAATATTGTTTTTGCTCTTCCGTGCCAAAATCCAGAATGGGGGTTACCGGGCCCAAGAAATTGTGGACCTCGAACATGACAGCAATGTCTGGGTGAATGAAGGTCAACGCGCGCAGCAGCGGCCCGAGGTCACCTAATTTAGCCCCGCTGCCTTCGTATTTTTCAGGGATAGCCAAGCCGAAAAATCCAATCCGGGCAAGGCCTGCAATCGTGTCGTTATGAAACAGCATTTTCTGGTGATCACAGAGGGTTCCGTCTTTCTTGCGTTTCAAGAGAAACTCCATCGATTCAGCCATGACCTGAGCGACTTTCGGCGAAGGGCTAAACGTGCCAGCGAAAAACTCGCTGGCCTTGCCCGCTCCGAATAGCGAAGACAACGTCGGAGCTTCGCCAGAAAATTGATTTTCAGCGGCACGATCGGCAGCGTCGAGAGCTGAAAGCGCCGCCACTTCGTCCGCACTCTTTCCGGCTTGCTTCAAGATCATAGAAACGGCATCAGCGTTAATCGATGAGCCATTGGAGTTATTGACTTTCGTGGTTTTGGGATCGTCTTGAGTTAACATAGTTTCAAATAAAAAAAGTGCCAAAAACGAAAGAAATACGATTGCGCCGAATCAAAAAAACAGCTTGAACTTGATCATTACGAGCTTCTAGGGATGCTGACCGCAAAACATTCGCCTAGCGGTCTGCCTTCCGTTTGAGAATTGCATTTTAACGACTCTACGCTCACGCAATAGCGGAAGTTACTCCGACAATAACACCATTTGTTGGGATCACATTCCGCCTTTGATGGCAACTTTATCCCGTTTTTGTGATTGTTTTGCAAGTGCCAAAATGGCGCATCCCTAGGCTAGGAACTGGCTTTTCAAAAGCAAAACTCCCCAAGGAAAAATGCCCGCTCGACAGCAAAATGCGGCTAAAAAACCTTGTCTGTCAAATCTTAAAATCCGCGTAGCACCCGCCTGTTAACCGTAATCCTCAAAAAAAGCTAACTCTTGCAGGTAGCTCAACTCCTTTTTCGTTTTTGAGATCGTGATCGTTGGCTGTCCTGACCTTTAATTAATGGGCATTTGCGAATTGGCACCAAACTGAGTCGGCGCTGATAGTCCCAAAATCCCAACCCAAGAAATATGGTTTGTTAAAACTGACGTTTACGACGTAAAGGGAGCTGCTTTCGAGGTTTAAAACGTGCTAGTTTACGGCATGGTGGAAGAGATCTATTAGCAAAGTATTGAAATCGAACTTGGTTTGCTGAAAATCCCGTCCTTCAGCAAAGCCGAACTTGCAGTCGTCTCCAAGGATCAACGACTGGCCACTTTCTATCGACCCGATTTGCTGGTTTGCAATGAAATCGTCGTCGAGCTCAAGCCGTCAAAGCTGTTGTCCCCGAGCAAGGTGCCCAAGTGTTTAATCACATTCGCCTCAGCAACTAGAACTTCGACTACCTGATCAACTTCGGGACGGCAAACGAATTGGAATGGAAACGAATCATTTATTGAGAGAAGAATACCTAAAATATAACCTTTTCATTGGTCATTTGGTCAAAGTCGCAGCGAAGTGTTAGAAGTGTTATTGGCAAGTTACCAACGACGACATCAAGCCCGCGCCATGCAACGGGCTGCAAAAGCGAAAACCCCGATAAACAAGCGTTATCGGGGTTCGTAGTAGCGGGGACCGGACTTGAACCGGTGACCCCAGGCTTATGAAGCCTGTGCTCTAACCAACTGAGCTACCCCGCCATTTTTTTGGATGTTATTGAAATTGGATGTTATTGTAGGTTGTAATGCTTAGCTGAAATTCAGCTGACTCGTCAACGAATGTCGAAAGCACGAGAAACAATCATGAATTTGCAGGAGCAAAATAACAAAATAAGACGTCGCTCCCTCCATGCTGTTTCCTGACGCGATATTTTAGCAAGCTCGTTTGCGGGCGTAAAGGCTTCTCAAACCAAGTTGCCTTGCTCCCAAATTGAAGTTCATTCCGCAACGGGATTGTCCGGCTAATTCAACATTGTCAACCGAATCTGAGCCAAAGATTTTTGGAAGATTGCGGGCGCGGATTTGAATCGGTTCCAAACTCCCTGGAATCGCCTTCTGAATTTGATATTATGTTGCGGAAGCATCATCTTTCTCGAAGCAAAAAACCGTGACATCAAAAGTATACGCCAACGCCGTCGCTGCCCTCTTTGATTTGCGTGATGGCATTTCATTGATGAGTGGTGGGTTTGGTCTTTGTGGGATCCCAGAAAACAGCATCCAGGAAATCCGGCGGCAAGGGATCAAGAACATCCACGCGATTTCAAACAACATCGGAAATTCAGGCCGCGGGTTGGCTTGGCTTCTAAAACAAAAACAGATCAGCGCCGCCACGTGCAGTTATGTCGGCGGCAATCCGGATCTTGAGGAACAAATGCTTGCTGGTGAGGTCCAAGTGACGTTGGTTCCCCAAGGCACGTTTAGTGAACGAATTCGCGCCGCCGGAATGGGCATTCGCGGTTTCTATACGCCCGCCGGTTACGGGACGTTGGTGGCGGAAGGCAAGGAAGAGCGAGTTTTTGATGTGCCGTGCATTCTCGAATTGCCGTTGGGAGCCGACTTCGCAATCATCAAGGCCGAACGAGGTGATCGTTTTGGCAATCTCTGGTTCAAAGAAACCGCCCGTAACTTTTCGCCGTTGATGGCGATGGCCGCAAGGGTCACAATCGTTGAAGTCGAGCAGCTCGTAGAATTGGGCGAAATCGAACCAGAAAATGTTCACGTCCCCGGCGTGTTCGTACAGCGAATTTATCAAGGCGTTGATTACGAGAACGCCATCGAGATTCCCATGTATGCGGAGCAGTAGAATTTTCATTTTGAACGGGATCCAAGTGTGAGCGACAATCTGCCTCTTTGGTCGAAAACGGAAATGGTTGATGAAGTAGTCGCGATGCTCGATCACGGCGCAAGCCTGAACTTAGGCATTGGAATTCCAACACTGATTGCCGAGCGCATTCCACCAGACAAAGAAATTTGGATTCACTCGGAGAATGGCGTTCTCGGCGTGAGCGGCCGACCTACACGAGAGACCGTTTCTCCGACTTTGATCAATGCTGGCAAGGAAACGATTTCGGTTCGCAAGGGCGCGAGTTATTTTGACAGCGCCACGAGCTTCGGCATGATTCGCGGTGGCCACATCGATGTGTGCGTTTTGGGCGGCATGCAAGTCGACGCCGAAGGCAGCCTGGCCAACTGGATGATTCCTGGCAAGAAAGTGACTGGGATGGGTGGCGCGATGGACTTGGTCCATGGCGCCAAAATGATCATCGTGATGCTGACCCATTTTTCGAAAGATGGCGATGCGAAATTGCTGCATCGCTGCACCCTGCCTCTGACAGGTAAACGAGTCGTCCATAAGGTCGTCACGGATTGCGGGATTTTTACGCCAATGGGTGACTCGTTTCGTATTGAAAAACTTGCGCCAGGGATAACATACGACCAACTGGGACTGCCCCTAAAAATGTGGACCCGCAGCCTTTTTCAAGATGGTTCAGAACCTTGGGAAAACACAACGGATTAGAACTCTACTCGGAAAGGCATTTAAGTTCTTATGCACAGAGCAATATTTACTGCTGGTCTTCGCACGCCGTTTGGTCGAGCCTTTAAGGGAGCCTACAAGGATGTCCGCGCCGATGATCTGCTTGTTGAGTTGCTGAACGCCCAAGCCAAGAAACACGATCGCCTGTGGAATCATCAACCTGCCGATTTGATTGTCGGCTGTGCCTATCCCGAACATGAACAAGGCTACAACATAGGTCGCATGGCAGCGCTCGGAGCGGGCTTGAATGTGCCTGGCATGACCGTCAATCGATTGTGTGCGAGTAGTTTGGAAGCGGTGGCGATTGCTGCCGCGCGAGTCCATTCCGGTTGGGGCGACTCGTATCTAACAGCAGGAATCGAGTCGATGAGCCGGGTGCCTCGCCGCGGCGCAAATTTTTCCGAGTCTGATCGAATCAAGGCCGTTTCGCCTTTAGCTTATACGCCTAACGGCGACACAGCAGAACGGGTTGCCGATCGATACCTCACACTCACGCGCCAGCTTCAAGAAGACTTAGCTGAGCGGAGTCACACACTGGCCTTCAAAGCTTTTGAAGAGGGTTGTTACGCAGACCAAATTCATCCATTTTTGATCGATCGCGATGAGTTCATTCGCTATCCGGTCGATCGCGAGAAGATGGCGAGCCTGGAACCGGCCTTCAGATCAGGTGGTTCGGTCACGGCAGCTGTCTGTTCTCCACTAACAGACGGCGCGACCAGCGGATGGGTTTTGGAATCGGAAACC
>JAHEAM010000170.1 GCA_024642765.1 Planctomycetaceae bacterium | reverse complement strand
GGGGCACAGGAACAGGAAACTCACCGCCAGCTAAAAAACTAGCCTTTTGTCCGTGCATTGCCATCAGATTAGGTTCAGCCAAAATATTGAGGACTTGGTTCGATCGCAGCGCATCAAACGCTATATTGAGTTTAGTATTAGGTAGAATGGCAAAGCTCGTCGACGTCCCCCCCAAAGCCAATCCCAACAACGCGCCCTCATCGCTGGCGATGGGACTCGATGAACCATTCCTTGCGCCCAGCGTTCGTCCTTTTGAGTCTTGATACAACCAACTCGAACCCATCTGCCGTAGAGCTGTTCGATCGACTTCCGCAATTTTCACCTGCAGCATAACTTGCTGAATGCCAGGCACGCGAATAAGGTTGATAATTTGCGGTGGTGGCAGCGTCGTTGAAACATCAGGCTTTTCTTCATTGCCGGCAAGATACGGATTAGCCTGAGCGTCTGGATTTTCTTCGTCCGGTTGAGATGGAAGCGGTTCGTTACCAGGACTTGCGCTAGCTGCTCCAGTATTGCTCTTCCCTTTGACGGACCGCGCGAACTGCGCTGAGCCCAAATAGAGTTGCAATGCTTGGATAACTTGACTTGCTTGATCCGTGCTCGACGCTTCGCCTTCGACGACCAAGTGTTCGTACATTTGATGTAGCTGAATTGTGGCGTTCGGAAACAGTTGCTTAATATAGGCTCGCAAATAATTGAGGTCGTAAACGACTCGCACTTCAAAGCTATAGGCTTTTCCAGACGCCGAAATGATTGATAGATCGGTAACGCCTACCTTGCGCCCCAACAGGCGAATCATCTGTGACGATGGTAGAACATCAAACTCAATCACTGACGGTTCGCCAACGGCAACGACCGGAGTGGACTTGCCGTCCACTTGTGCTAGAGGTTCTTGTAGTGTGAGTAATCGAGTTCTTCCCACGACGACTTCTATTGTGGAATCCACATCGGAAGTACTTTGAATTAGCTCGACAATCGATCCATTGTCGCCTTCCGGACGCTGAGTAAGGTTGCGCATCTCAAGTGGACTAGGGCCCGGTCGCGGTTCGGTGGGTACAAGAATCGCAGTCCGTGATGGGCCGCTGCCCATCGAATCGTCTTGAGCAAGTACGTTGGTAACGCAAGCCAACAAGCCGACGCTAACGATCGAAAGGAATTTCAATGATCGGTTTAAGCACCAAGGCGCACTAAAACCGGTCCAAAAAAAGAATTGGGTCAAATTCATTTTTTTCTCGTGACATAGCCATAGAAAGGGAGTTTTCGCCACTGATGTTCTTAGGCCGAGGGGGAAGTCGTTAGAATTTATCGACTACTCCGATTATTCCGTCCATTTAATCTTCATCAAAATGCCAAAAAAGGGAGTTGTTATCGAAAAAAACGTCAACTTTGAAAGAATAGGAGAAATTCCCATGCCGAATATTTTGCAATGATTTGTTGGAAATGCTGTACAAATTTTTTGTTTCGGGTTAAGATCGGTGTCCGGCCAAGAGTTCCCAACGCTATTTGAGTTTGTGGTAGTCCGCAAACGGCTAGACCTCCAAACACTCTCCTTTTGACCCTTAGGGGGCAATATGAGCTTCAAAATACTTACCTGTACTGGTCATTCGGATGTTGATGGGGTGTTCGTTGAACTCGCTAAATCAATCCGCGATTGCGAAGTCCACGCGGGGCCTTTTTCAAGTTTCATTGATAAGAACGGCGATGCTCCGGAAGTCGCTATTTTTATGGCCGATTTGCAAGACCACCAGGCGTGTGAAGGATTGCTTTTAGTCCTAAACCACTATTTCAAAAATTCGTTTGGAAAATTGGCTTTGCTGATATTGGAAAATGCAAAACCGGATCGTGAATGCCTCGACTTGCAAAAGAGATTTGTCGCAGCCGGTGTTGGAGAGCTTGTTGAAAGGCCGTTGAACTTGCAGCGGCTTCGTTATGTTATTGAATCGAATGTTATCAAGAAACACCATCCCATTTTGCGACCTCAGTTGGCAACGCGTGCCAATTATCTCGCCGAGCTCGAACGCAAAATTGCAAAAGTTGCGGCTGCTGATACCAACGTTTTGCTAACGGGAGAAACTGGAGTTGGGAAAACCTATTGGGCCAAACGCATTCACGAATTGTCCGCTCGTTCCAACGAGCCCTTCATTGTCGTCAATTGTGCCAATTTTACTCCATCACTTGCAGAGAGCGAATTGTTTGGCCATGTGAAAGGTGCATTCACTGGCGCTGATGACAATAAAGTAGGGCAATTCGAACACGCAGGTAAGGGTACCATTTTCCTTGATGAATTAGACTCATTACCAACTGAAGTGCAAGGAAAACTGCTGAGAGTTGTCGACGATCATGAGTTCAATCGGATGGGTGATCGCAAAAATCGCTCTATGTTAGCCAGAATTATCTCGGCAACCAATGTGCAACTTTTGGAACAAGTCCAAAAACACAGCTTTCGTGGGGACTTATATTACCGAATGAATGGCTACGGTATCCACATTCCACCCATTCGAGAGCGCACCGAAGAAATAGCTTCGTTTTGCGTTCGATTTCTTACATCTTATTGCGAATCGCACAGTTTACCGGCTATGACATTTGAACCTTGCCTTCTTGAAGTCCTGGCGAAATACAAATGGCCAGGAAATGTCCGCGAGATAAAAAATGCGATCGAGCATGGTGTCATTGATGCAGATGATGGAGTCATTAAGCTCATTAATCTCCCAGTTAATATTCAAGCTGGAATTGATCAAAATGGACTGGCTGAATCGAGCACAAGTCTTCTAACGAACTGTGACAATATTGCGAAAGGATTCGGCCGAGATGATTTAAACGATCGGTTGGTAACCGCTTTAAATCGCAATAATAATAACCGAGCACAGGCCGCGAGGGAGTTGGGAGTCAGCCGAATGACTGTTTACAATTGGATCAAACGATTTGGACTCAATTAAGTGGTCCTAAGACTCGGAGACTTTCGATCCCGTTTTCTTTAAAAAAATGGCTTTTAGTCCGCGCAGTGCACCCATCCAGATAAAACAGGTGCTTCCGATCAAGGCGCCAACAATCAAACAAAATGCAGGCATTTGTTGATGTAGCTCAACGCCCGACATAAGACCAACGGTCGGAATCGTCGCTCCGGTAATTGCCCCAAGAAATGTCGTAGTGTAGCGTTCGCTGACCGCATAGGTGACGGTCGCCAGAAAGAAAGCCATGATCGCTCCGGCAATGCAAAACGCGCACAATGTCGGTACCAAAAAATTTGGCGAGAGCAACAACCCCAAGCCAATTCCAATAATCGTCCAAACCAGGAAATGTGGAACGATCGGCCGGTTGGCGAAGTGACTTTGGATGACTTTTGTTAGATCCTGTTCGTCTGCCATTTTCGAGTTCTGACTGCAATAAAATTGTGTTGCATCGGCTAACACTCTTCTCGGCAAAAATGAGTCTCTGATTTCAACTTTTCATTGCTGTGCAGCGAAACCGCGATTGCGGGTTCGTTCTAAACGATAAAGGTGGATCGTAAGCTTCGAATCATCGCAAACGTTATCTTGAGGATAATGATCAAAAACCGGATGCCGAAGCATAAGTTTGAAAAATGTTACTTGTCGCGATTAGATTGTTTTTCATGTTTAGGACTAGAGGTCGAACAGGACTGAAATGTCGTATCTGCAATTGCCAGTATTTGACGATGACTACAACCACTGATAACACTTCGAAACGAAGTTCTTTCGAATTGGGAGCTGACTTCATCATTCCTTTCTGTTGATGACGCATAGTTTTCCAGCTTCCTAATTGGCGCTACGTAAATCTCTACTGCCCTTTAGTCGCCCCTGCCGCAGCTTTGCCTCGAGCACCATTGCAATCTATCTAGCTAGAACCGGGAGATATATAGCACGCTGTTTATTTCCGCAGTTCCTTTTAATGCCGAAGTAATAAAGCTCTCGAAACCTTGACATTCAATTAAAAACCGAACAAATCAAAACAACGGCGCATCGATACATCCGGTCACGATGTTGAGTTATGATTTCTTTGCGCCGACTGGCTAATTGCTCAACCAATACAGTGCTGGTTCATTCCGGTTTACTTTTTTTGTCGCGACAAACGAAAATGAAACTCATGCCTTTATTTTTGATGCTGCTATTGGTTTGCTTTGTGGCAGATTGCCGTAATCAATCGCCATCTAGCAACGCGCAGCCTAAGTCCGAAGCGCCGGCGATGGGCTAGTAACCAAAAGGCTCAATCGAGGCGATAAACAGTTCAAGTTTCCACGATACCGCAGCGTTAGAAGCTGCTGTTCTACTTGCCAAGAATGGAAAGTTCGCAGAAGCGCCGGAAGTAGCTAAACTTATTTCTCAGACATCACTTTACGACAAAACGCTCGCCAAGATCGAGAAAGGGAATTAGTCGTTGGTGGAAACGCCGTGATCAATTTCGTGTAGCTCATGAGCATCACACGCCAAAGTCTTTGAATCTTTGCGAAAAATTGACTGAACCTATCGGATCCTTATTTAACGTACTCTGATTTCCGAGGGAAATATCGCCGGCATAAGTGTTCCATTGGACGCTTGCAGCGCATTCGTCTCCGAAGGCATACCTCAGTCCAAACAAAGTGGTATATTGCACAACATAGTTCAACGGCGTGACCAGCGTGATGTATCACAGTTTCGCATCATACAGATATCGTTGAGGGTGCAGCTTCTCGCCTGTAGCAGATAATCAGGCTGCGACACACACATGCGACGCTGCGTTGGAAACAGTTTTTGAAAATCTTTATTCCGCGAACGCGGTGACCAATTTTTTTAGGCGATTGATTGCCCATGCCAACGACAACTAACCAAGACCGCCTGAAAGCGAAAATCCGACATTGGACCCTGATTCTTGGAGTACTTCAAATCACGGTTGGTTGCATCGTCGGTTTCATCCCACCTTCCGCTGTGACTTGGTTTCGTGGCATTGTGATGGCACACATCGAATTCACCGCCAATGGCATATTGATGGTTGCCTTCGGGTTCTTGGTCAAGGAACTCGCTTTAGGCCGAACTGCTTTGTGGATCTGGTTTGCAATGCTGCAGATTGGCACATGGACCAACGGAGCGGCCGGAGTAGCCGCTGCGTTCCTCGGCGCTTCTTCAAAACTCATGCCGACAATCAACGAAAAATTTCCGCCGCCTCACGGCACTGACAATCCCATTGTTTCGGTTTCTCTTCAGGTTTGTGGCGTAACCATCATGGTGGCGCTGATATTTACTCTTTATGGACTATGGAAATCCAGAGGCGCGGACACGGCTGCGTAGAACAATGGTTGCGCAACATGGTTTTTATGGGAAAAATATTGGCTCTGTTTTGCTAACGAGTGGGCGTGGAGCCCACCTGGGTAGGTCTTAGCCAGAAGCCCGGTATCGAGTGTTGCGGCTGATTTATAACGCCAATGGCGGCGACGGAATCTCCATCTTCGACTACGAAGCCAGCCCAATGCCCGCAAGCGTGCGGAAAAAGAGGGACGTTTTCGTCGGGTTTACGAGGTTTCGATTTTTTGGTTTGCTCATAATGTGGATCATTCTCAACAAGATGGCAGACTCGTTAGGTCACAATGGGCATTATCAGTCGTACCAGCGGGTGTGCTAACGAAAACGCTCGCAAATCATGATGAGATCAAAACACAAAAAAACCCTGGAAAAACCAGGGTTTCTTCAAGCGCCCCCGCTAGGGCTCGAACCTAGGACACACGGATTAACAGTCCGTTGCTCTACCGACTGAGCTACAAGGGCTTGAATTGTATTAATAACGATCCCAAGCCAACTGCAAGGTTCGCCTTGAACGGCAAAAAATGCATGAACGCTTAGTTTCGGTAGGGGCTCAATTAGTTACCCCGCGAATTACCAACGAAGTTTAAGAAAAAGGGTTAGTTTGGACAAGACCCGTTTGGGACGTTTTGAAAGTCCGAAAGTCCACTTGCTTTGAGGAAATTTGGAGTCGCCGCTCAATTTTGACGGTTTTTGCAACTAGTGGCGAGGTTTCATATGTATCGTACCATTTGGAATGGGCGTCCGGTTTGGAAAACCTTTCGTCTTGGGTTTTGAATTTAGCTTGAGCAGCGATTAGTGGTTTTTTCGGCATGGTTGATTGCAACCTCGGCCGCCAAAAGCCACCCTCGGCAATAAGTCATAAATTCAGCTGAACGTACAAGCGTCAGGTAAAGAATTATGTTGCGGGTACTCGCCCTAGTTCGCCGAATTGCGGTGAGAGAGACGAATGGCTCTTAGGTCGTGTATGGCTGTTGGATCGAGATAGAAGAGTTTGGTCGGTCGCTTGGAAGATCGAACTGCAAAACTATTTGCCAATAAATTGCGTACAATAATGTCGTCGACAAATGAATGGGCTGCCCCGTTCGATACCGGAATATGTTCTGAAAACAAGAAAAGGGAATTGGTGATGAAGTCATTAATGTCAGTAAGTCGTCTGATCGGATTGTTTGGCGCGTTGTTGACGCTGACCTCCGCGACTAGTGCCTTCGCTCAGTCGGCAAACTATAAACTTGACGAGACCCATACAGCGGTGATTTTTAGTATTAGCCACATCAAGATGAGCTATACCTACGGTCGCTTCAATCAAGTCTCCGGAAATCTAAAATTCGATTCCGAAAATGTGGGTGCTTCCGTCTTTCAATTTTCGATGGACGCAGACTCTGTCGATTCGAACAACGAAAAACGAGACGAGCATCTAAAGGGTGCGGATTTTTTTAATGTGAAACAGTTTCCTAAAATTGAATTTTCGAGCACGAGCGTTGAAAAGACTGAAGACGGGATCAATGTCACTGGTAATTTGACGATGCACGGAGAAACAAAAGAGATCGTAATTCCGTTCAAAATCTTGGGGCAAGGCGAGTCACCGTTTGGAGACTATCGCATCGGATTGTTTACCCAGTTCACCGTCAAACGCAGTGATTTCGGCATGTCAAATATGTTGCAAGCAATCGGTGATGACGTTGCCATTTCGTTTAGTTTCGAAGGCGTCAGAGAATAGACATCGATGCTTGATAAAGTTGAAGTACTGTTATGCGTTTTAATCCCCGGCCTATTGGTTTGGGGATTTTTCTTTTTTCCCGGGCGACGTGACGGAATTGCGCGAGCGATCCTGGGTGCGGGCATTGGGTTGGGTATCACCTTTTTTGCCTTGCGTTGCTGGAGTGAGTACCAACGGCTGGGTGATGATGCGAGCGTTTTACAAGCAATCTCAAAAACGTTTGGTCGAATTCGTTCTCCCAAAGAGGCGCAAGATTGGCTGATTTGGCTTTTCCCCATTGCTGGTTTGTTAGGTAGTGTCGAACGTTGTTGCCTGCGTACGCGTTGGCTGGCGCTCGTGTGGGGTGGTGGCATTGCACTGAGCCTGTGGTTGATGCTGCGCGGAAGTGTTCACTTGACTCGAGATTGGTCATTGCTCGAAGCCGTTTATTGGATTGGTGGGATCGCGATGGGTGGCGTGTTGATTGCGTTACTGAGTCCGGCAATTCAGAGTGCAGGTCATTCAGATACGTCGCAAGAGCAACGCTTGATGCCGATTGCTTGGGGAGCGCGTTGGTTGCAAGTCCTTGTTTTTGGCGCGGCGATGGTTGTCTTGATCATGTCAGGCAGCCAGACGTTCGGGATGCTGGGGCTTGCCGGAGTTGCAACGGTCGGGCAATTCGCTTTGGCGACGATGGTCAAAAGGTCGAGTCGTGTGGAAGACGGTTCCGGTGG
>JAHEAM010000644.1 GCA_024642765.1 Planctomycetaceae bacterium | reverse complement strand
TCGAGCAGTCCCAAGCCAGCCGTTTACGGAAAAACATTGCAGTGGGATCTGGGAGACATTGCTCCTGGTACTGTACCGCGCATTATCGACGTCCAAATGAAGGCCGACACACGCGGAATGAAACGCACGTGTTTCGAGGTCGCCAGCGAGGCAGATCAACTTAAAACCGAGGCTTGCGTTGAAACAGAAGTAGCCGTTCCTTGTATTGGCCTGAAGATCGATGGGCCGACAAGTTCGTCTGTTGGGCAACAAGCGACCTTTAATATCGAGGTCTTTAATCAATGCGATGACGCTATTGAGGACGTACGCATCAATGTCGCTTATGACATTGGAATCTCCGCTCCTGAAATTGGCAATCCGATGTCCATGAATATCGGACGTCTTGAGTTTGGTGAGAAACGCTCGATACCCTTGGTCTTCGATGTGACACAATCAGGCATTCAGTGCTTTACAATGAACGTCACATCTCGCGCAGGCCATACGGCAGCGGCGCGTCGCTGCTTAGAAGTTTCGCAAGCAGTTGTGGGAACAGCGTCGATCGTAGTGGATGGAGATCGGCTTGTGACCGTGAACGACCGCTTGTTGGCGAAGGCCCGAATTATCAACACCGGTAATGTTCCATTGGATGGCGTAAGCGTAATCAATAAATTTTCATCCTCATTGCAACCAACCCAGGCGACTGCAGGCATCCAATCTGCGTTTGTCGGCAACGACCTATTGTTTCAAGTCGGACGGATAGCGCCCGGTCAAGAAGTCATCATTGATGTTGAATATTCTGCGACTGAAGCTGATGGAAATGCGTTCAGTCAATTCACTGTCGTGGAACCCATCCAAATTGAAAATCGATTGCCGATTCGAATCGAGCCGCGTGGCGGTTTCTCTAATCAGCCCCAAACGCCCAGGGCCGGCGATGACGGCATACAAATTCCAGCTGACCCAACCGGTGCATTGACGGTTGATGTAAAAACGGATTCGCGTCCTTTTCCGGCAGACTCGGCTACAACATCGCGTATTTCGTTTGACGTTCGAAACCAAAGTCAGCGTCCAATGCAAAATGTTGTGATCACCATGCTGGTACCGCCAGGCACTGATATTATTAATTTCGACTCGAGCCAAGCCGAATTGAACATTGCAAGTATTTCCCAAGACAAACGTGTCGTGACAATGGAAGCCAGGCAATTGTTGCGAGCAGGCGAGGTACTGCATTTCGAAGCAGACTTGGTAGGAAACTCGCCTGGTCAAGTTACGTTTGAAGTCGACGCGACCAGCAACGACGTGATTGGCGTGCAACGCGGCAGAGGCGTCGTGAATTTTGTTCCGCGATAGGCGAAGGTGTTCACGAAGCGATGACCGGGGAGTGACATTCAGCGCAGAGGTCAACCAACGCTGAGGTCAACTTACTTAATCTTGCTTAATGTCAAATCGATTAAAAGTAGTTTACTTGTCGCACGCAAATCAGCGTATCGACATCGATCGTTTCAGTATGGGTGGTCTTGAAACGGGTTGCGTCGTTAATCATTCGGCAACCAAGGCCTCCAACTGGGCTGGTTGCATCGTTTCCTCCGATGATCATCGGCGCAACAAAAACGCGGATTTCATCGACTAGATGGGCGGCAAATAAACTGCCGAGCAAGTTCCCACCTCCTTCAACAATCAAGTTCGTCATCTTTTGGCGTCCCATTTCGTCGAAACAAGATTGCAATCTGGCGTTTGCATCGAGCTGGGGAAATTGCAAGACTTTTACGCCACGATTCTGAAGAGCTTCGGTTCGTTTAGGCGGTGCCTCGTGTCCGCAAACGACCCAGACTGGCGCGATGTCAATTGAACGAACCAAATTCGAATCGAGCGGCAATTTGGCCTTCGAATCCATCACCACACGCGCTGCAACCCGTTCGCCACTAGGCCTGGCTGTCAACAACGGGTCGTCCTTTAGCGCGGTTTGGATACCAACCATTATCGCATCCAACTTTCCACGCCATTCGTGAACGCGACGGCGAGAGGCTTCGCAAGAAATCCATTGACTGTCGCCAATGGCAGTCGCGATTCGGCCATCGAGTGACATGGCCCATTTCGCAATGATCCATGGTTGCTGTGTTGTGCACATTTTAAAGAAAGGCAACAGGACCTGTTTGGCCTC
>JAHEAM010000169.1 GCA_024642765.1 Planctomycetaceae bacterium | reverse complement strand
GGGTGTTTATGGTTCGGGAATGGCAATTCAGGCGATGACCGCAGGTGCCTTTTCTGATGTTTCTTTTTTTTATGATAAAAGCCCTTCGATGAGTGGGGGGATACCGCCCTGGCTTGGATCTTTGGTTGTTTGTCTTGTTGTCCTCGTCTATGTGTTTTTTGGTGGGATGCGTGGGACGGCTTGGGTTAACGCTCTGCAGACCTTGGTTTTTATGGTGCTGGGTGGGATGGCTTGCTATTTGCTTGCGATGAAGTTGGGTGGCCAAGCAACCATATTAGAAAACCTTCGTGAGCTTGCGATTAAAGTCGATTTTGAGCACCTTACGCGAACAAACATGTCGCAAACGCAATTTTGCTCGTATCTATTGATACCGTTTTCGGTCGGAATGTTTCCACATATCTTTCAGCATTGGTTGACTGCAAAAAGCGCCGAGAGTTTCAAATTGGCCGTGGTATGCCATCCGATATTTATAATGCTGGTTTGGGTTCCGTGCATTTTTGTTGGTATTTGGGCGACCACTATTAGCTTGCCACCAGCGGTGGCCCAAGACCCCAATAAAATTTTGCCTTTCTTAGTCAAAAGCCAATTGTCACCCGTGATTGCGGGCCTTGTGGCTGCGGGAATCCTAGCGGCTATTATGTCATCGTTGGATAGCCAGTTTTTGTGTGTTGGAACGATGTTTACAAACGACATCGTCGAACCGATGCTGGGTGGTGGTCTCACCGAGCGGCAGCGAGTCCGGTTAGCAAGAACGTTCATCGTCGCGATTGTTGCCGTGACCTATGGCTTTAGTCTCCTAGGTATCAACAGTATTTTTCGAATGGGTGTGTGGAGTTTTTCAGGTTTTGCATCGTTGTTCCCAGTAGTGTTCGCGGCTTTATTTTGGCGTCGCCTTTCGGCTGTGGGGGCATTTGTGGGAATATTGGTTGCTATGTCGTGTTGGCTTTACTTGTTCGGCAAATCTGGGTGGGGGGAAACGGATCAACCCTTAACATTGGATCTAGGAGGGCAATTGGTTCTGTTAGAGCCTGTTGTCATTCCATTTTTTGGTGGCATTGTTGCCATGATATTGGCAAGTTATGCGACTCGCCCGCCAAAGCAAAAAACTGTCGACAAGTTCTTTACGTAATTTCAGTTATAGGCGATTAGAACTTCATGCGTCTATAAAAGTCAATGATTGTTTTTTTGAATCCGCGTTGCATCCACCGTGCGATACCTGTATTCTTTTGGGGTACGGGTGGGGCCGATTAGATTGGGCGAAGTCGGGACCGATTTAGATTAGTTCGGAGTCCAAAAACAAGTACAGCTTTCATTGTTCTCTATTTGCAATTTTTTTTGTTCGCTATAAAAGCATACGCCTCGTTTTCTAAGCATCCAGATTTTCGACAACTTGGCAAACCACACGATGGCGAATGCCCAAAGGCAAAACAGGTTCCAACCCTGAAAGGTACGACCATGTTGGTCACCGAGGTTCGAGTCAAGGCAATCAATCAATCCAACGAACGGCTCTTGGCCTATTGTGATATTACGCTTGATTCCGCCTTTGTGATTCGTGATCTGCGATTGATCAAGGGTGATGATGGGTATATCGTCGCCATGCCAAGTCGTAAGGCCGCAGTTCAGTGTTCAGCGTGCAGCACAAAGAACAACTTTGATGCGCGGTACTGTAACAATTGTGGTCAGTCGATTAACACGAAATCCTTGCCACCTATGGACAAAACAAGGCAGCATTATGATGTGGCTCATCCGATCAATGCTGAATGTCGGCGAATGATTGAAGAGGCCGTGGTCAACGCCTTCAAAACGCGGGACCAGCAGGCGTCAGCTTGATAGTGCCGGAAATAACTACTCCACCTTTTCCTTGATACAATACAAGTGTTGGCTTCCCCGCAAAAACAGGCAGTCATCGGCGAAGACTGGCGATGCATCGATGCCCTCGTCAAGTTTGTTGACGCCGATTAGATTGAAAGCCTTGTCATGTTGAATAACGGCCGTCGCACCATTGCGACCCACGGCGTAGATTCGATCGTTATTTGCCGCTAGTGAAGCGTACAATCCATCAAGCTGTGGCAGGCGTTCTTGGTCGATCCAGACCTGACCATCCGCAGCATTAACTGCGGAGAAAATTGCGTCCCGCGATTTCGTGAAATACAAGGTCCCCTCATACAACACTCCGGAGGAAACATAAGGTGCAGCGTCATTGCGGGACCATTCAATACTGTTTGTACCGCTAACGTCACCTTGGGATGAAAGCGAAATTGATTGGATAGCAAACCCTCGATAGCCAGTCATCACAATCACCTTGTCGCCATTTCGTATCGGAGTCGGGATCGGATTTGCAACTTGGCCCGAACATTCCCAAATCAATCGTCCGTCTTTAAGGTCGTAACTCCGGACTCGGTTGGTTCCGTTTACAATGACTTGTGTCACTTCCTCGAATTTCGTTATCAATGGCGTCGCCCAGGTCGTGGGTTCGTCGCGTTCAACTTTCCACAATTCACTACCGGTGTTCGCATCAAACGCGTAAAGATACGATTGGCCTTCATGGTCCCAAGGCACGACGAGGGTGTTCTCAAAAAGGGCCGGTGATGCGCCTTCGCCGAACGAGTTTCTGGTTTGCATTTTGCCCAGGGACTTTTGCCAGACGATTTTGCCTTGCATGCCGAGGCAGTAGATTCCGTTCGAGCCGAAGGAAGCATAAATATGGTGGCCGTTGGTTACAGGTGAGGCTGATGCGAAAGTATTTGTGTTGTGGCCTGACTCATGGGGGACTGCCGTTGTTACAACCGTTTTCCAATTTTCTTGACCGGTTTTGCGGTCAAGGCTAATGACCGTGAATTCGAATTCTTGGAGGGGAGTTGCACCGCCCCCCCGTACACCACGAGCGCCGCGTCCACGTTCTGATTTCGTGATTGCATCGGAGGAGTTCTCGGAGTTCGATTCGTCTGATGCATTAGAGTGTGCCGCGGGAACCGCAGACAAAACAATGATTTGCTCTCCCCAAATCACGGGGGTGGCGCTGCCTTTTCCCTGCAAGGCCACTTTCCAAAGTACATTTTCGGTTTCACTCCAACGAGTTGGAGTGGTCCCACTGTCAGCGGACCCGTTTTGGTTTGGCCCGCGCCAATTGGGCCAGCTCGAATTTTGGGACTCCTGGGCGCTCGTGACGGAAACAAACACAACCGTTATTGCCATGACGCTCACGAAAATGAGCTTTTGGAACATAAATAAACTCATGGTTTTCGGCCTCTCAATTGTCGATAAGTGGTACCTAGAAGGTTTCATCTATGGCAGATTATAGAGGATTTTTCGGCGAGTTCGCATCATAATCAGGGAATTGCGAGCGAAATTGGCTCGGCCTTTTGAGTAATTACGTCTTGCGAAAAGTGCGTAATCGTGAATAATGACGCGTTTCAAAATCCAAACAGAGTTAGTTTTCTCAAGAATAGAATTTGAATCCATGGCATTTCAACCACGCACGCAACGTCCACGCCGAAAACCCAAGACCAAAACGAAAACGGTTCGAAAAGATCCATTGTTTGTTGACGGCGAACGTCCACGACCAATGTATGTTGATTACAAGAACGTTGAGCTCTTGAAGAAACTCGTTAACCGCCACGGCAAGATTGTTGGTCGACGAAAAACGGGCTGCACGGCAGTCAGCCAACATGCCGTTTCGAAAGCTGTCAAACGAGCTCGGTTTATGGCGTTGTTGCCATACGTTGGCGAATAACCAAAGTTGCCGCACTTGGCGAATTGCTCCACTCTTAAGCCATCCATTGATCACCTCGTCTTAGAGCGAATGGTTTGTGTGATTCGAGTTGAATGTGACGAGACAGTGAAAGTGGTTTGGCTAGATAAGTAACAACGATATTTGAAAAACGATCCTCAGCTTGAGGACAGGCTTAGTGATCGACGCCAAGTCTTCGCCCATGGAGTTACTCTGTGGGCCATTTTTTTTGAGTCGTTCAATTGTTGTCGATTTTTCAGATGCTTTCGCAGTGAAAGTCAAAGCCATCGAAAGTAAAAGCCATGAACAAACACTTCCTTTCCAAACGCCATGTTGAGTTTCGCGACACGGATATGGCGGGTATCGTGCATTTCTCGGTGTTTTTTACCTATATGGAACAAGCCGAGCACGAATTACTGCGTTCAGTCGGCATGAGTGTCGTACATGAAATCGACGGACAAAAAATAAGCTGGCCGCGTGTTGCCGCCGAATGCAACTATCTTCGCGCGATCAAGTTCGAGCAGATCATCACCGTTCAAGTTTCGATTTTGCGAATTGGTGACAAGAGCGTAACCTATCGATTTCGCTTTTTTGAATCCGAACAGGAAATTGCCAACGGCAAAATCACAGCCGTTTGTTGTTATTTTGTTCACGGTAGTCGCCCTATATCTGTCGTCATCCCAGATTCGGTACGGTCGCTATTGCATGAGTATTTGGAATGAGAATCGGAGAAATTGTGAACGCATGTCAATGTCTGCTCGTAGAATCTGATAATGTCTAGAATCGAAGTGGCAGCGTCGCACGATGCCCACCGTCAGCAATTTGCCTGGTTTACCTACACAAGTTGCAAACTCAACGATAGGGCCATTTAACATGTCGGCTTATCTTCAACGATTGACCATTCAGCTTGCAGAAGGGTTGGGCAACGTTGATGAAACGATACGCAATCGGCATCGCGACTATTTGTTGCGTGCGCAACAACCCGATGGTGGATTTGCGGGTCGTATGGGAGGCAGTGACCTGTACTATACGGCGTTTGGTTTACGGGCACTGTCAATATTAGGAGAATTGTACGGACCGCCAGCGGAACGGACGGCTGATTTTCTGCGAACTCAACTGAGGCAGCATCAAACAATCGTTGACTTCTTTTCGTTATTCTATGCGGCCAATTTGTTGTCGGTGTCCGCGGGAATCAACGTTCTCGAATTTGAAGATTTGACTTGGCGAGAACGCATAGCTGAATTTTTGAATTCCTTAAGGCGACCAGACGGAGGATTTGCCAAGGCGGCTGAAGGGCATGCTGGCAGTACCTATCACACGTTTTTGACTTTGCTTGTTTTTGAATTACTTGAAACGCCGCTGCCAGATACTGATTCGATTGGACGTTTTTTGGATTCACAGTTCGACCCAGAAGGTGGATGGCGCGAGATCCGAGCGAGCAAACGTGCGGGCACAAACCCTACAGCAGCTGCGGTAGCGACATTGAAAATTCTGGACGCCATACCTGAAATGTGTGTCGAACCAACGATCGACTTTCTGTGCGACATGCAAAACGACGAAGGCGGTTTGCTCGCGAATACGCGAATTCCAATCGCCGACCTGCTCAGCTCCTTCACGGGAGCGCTGACCCTAATTGACTTGGATGCAGGCCCTGAATTGAATTGGAACCGCTACGAGCGATTCGTTCATTCGTTACAATTGGGTGATGGTGGATTTCAAGCTGCGGCTTGGGACGAATCGCATGATGTGGAATATACGTTTTACGGTCTGGGGTGCCTCGCACTCTTGGCAAAAAATAAGTCTTGAGTATCCAAACTTTAGGAGTTCGGATTGTTGGCTTTATAGAACAGGAAGTTGCAGTGAATGCAAGCGAACATTTGATTGTCCGAGACCTTTCAAAAGAATTCGTGACTCCCGAGGGCTCGCTTAAGATCCTTTCGAGTCTAAACCTCACGGCGGCCCGCGGAGAATCGATGGCAATCGTTGGCCCGAGCGGCTGCGGTAAAAGCACGTTGCTGCATATATTGGGAACCCTTGACACGCCCTCCGAAGGCAGCGTTCAGCTTGATGGCGTTGATCCGTTTCAATTGTCGTCAGCGCAACTGGCTGTTTTTCGAAATCAACGTATCGGGTTCATTTTTCAAGAGCACCATTTGTTACCCCAGCTTTCAGCTCTCGAAAATGTGTTGATTCCAAAATTGGCGTCGGGTTCAATCGGGAGGTCCGACGTTGAAAAGGCGACACAGCTTTTGGTGCAAGTTGGCTTGGCCGATCGCGTTCATCAACTGCCGGCGCGGCTCTCGGGTGGCGAAAGACAACGAGTAGCTGTTGCTCGTTCTCTAGTGTGCGATCCGGTATTGATTTTGGCAGACGAACCGACCGGTAGCCTCGATCAAAACAACGCAAACACGATCGGAAAATTGCTGCTCGATGTTCACACTTCAGCAAATGCAACATTGCTGTGTGTCACCCATAGCCCAGAATTAGCGTCAATGTTCGGGCGCACGCTGCGATTGAATCATGGTCAACTGGAGGAAGCAAATCAATTGATCTCAGGTGCGAGTCAATCGAAATGATACTCACTCCATTTCGGGTTGCGACTCAAGGCCTAAAGTACTACTGGCGTCCTAATTTTGCGTTGGCACTTGCAGTAGCGGCTGCGACCGCTGTTTTAGTTGGCGCGCTGGTCGTCGGTTCAAGTATGCGATACAGCTTGCAGCAATTGACCTTTGAGCGACTTGGTAGGATCGATGAGGCGATTATCGCTGACCATTTTTTCACCAAGAGTTTTGTTGACTCCATACGCAAGACGCGGGCCTTTCAACAAAACTATAAAACGGCTGCGCCCGTTATTTTGTTTCCAAATGGAATTGTTGAGTCCGCGTCCGGCGAGTTGACGAAACGCTCTAGCGATGTTTCTGTGTTGGGTGTCGATGACACGTTTTGGACGTTGCCCATAAGCGGAAACCCAAATCGGTTTTTAGATGCATTTCGAGACGATAGCGTTTTGATCAATCGGGCCTTGGCAACTGATTTAGGAATCAACGAGGAAACGATTGCGAATCGTATGGCTCGTGTGACAATTCGAATCGCCAAGCCCATGTCGTTACCTAGCGATAGTGCACTCGGCAAAAAGCAAGGTTTAATCGTTAGTCTTGTTGAATTGCCGGTGGTCGGCATTGTCGAAGATACCGAACTGGGCCGTTTTTCCCTGGCAGCATCGCAGCAAGTGCCCCTCAATATTTTTGTTGCGCTCAAGACGCTTCAGGAGACGCTTGCAAAACGAGATGAGAGTTTCGACGAAAACCCAGATCAAATTAATGCTGTGTTCTTGGCAGGTGGTGATCCAGCGAATCCGCCGAAAGAAGATGCAATGCTGGCGATCCTGCAGGAGATTTCGCCAAGTGCCAGTGATATGGGCGTTAAGGTCAAATCCGTCGCGCTCCGGATGTCGTCTAGTGATCCGACCACGTCGGTCATTGATTACACAAGCATTTCGACTGAGCGACTCATTTTTAGTGATGAGCAGGCCCAGGAAATTCTTGCTGTAATGCCTGAAGCTGACATACAACAAACGTACCTTGTGAACACGATTCGAAAAGCGCTCACTTCTGAGGCAAATGAAGCAAAGGCCACTGATACGAAGATTCCCTATTCGATGATCACCGCGATTGACCCCGGCAAAACGTTTCGACCCGTGTCGTTACAGGGTAACGCACCAATCGAATTGATCGGAGACGATGAAATTGTGCTGAACGAGTGGGCGGCAAACGATTTGCATGTGGAGGTTGGAGACAAAATCTCGTTGAAGTATTTTGAGCCCGAATCTACACATGGGCAAACAGTCGAACGCAATGTTGAGTTGCGACTGTCAGCGATTGCCAAATTGACAGAACCGAGTTCACCATTCGTCTATCGACGCGGACAGCTCACACCGGCTGAATACAAGTCTCCCCCCACAGCCGCTAACGATCCAGACTTCACGCCCGAAGTTCCAGGTTTGTCGGATAGCGAATCAATCGAGAAATGGGACCTGCCGTTT
>JAHEAM010000643.1 GCA_024642765.1 Planctomycetaceae bacterium | reverse complement strand
AACGATTCGCGCCAGTTTATCAGGGTGGACCCGTGCCAATTGTTCCGCCATTCGATTGTTTTCGCAGCCAAGACCAAGAAGTAAAACGGCGCCGGCATGCGGATGATTGACAAGCCCTGCCAAAACTCCTTGCGTCATCGACAAGTCGTCACCAAGTTGCGAACAACCAAACGGATGTGGAAACGCATGAAAGCCATCGACGTTTTTCAGTTCTGGCAACAGTTCGCGGTTGGCTCGTTCCGCCAATCGACTGGCCGTTTGGTTGACGCATGCAACCGTGTTAATAATCCAAACTTCGTTACGGACAGCAACACGTCCGTCTAGACGACGAAATCCCAGAAACGTTTCGTTGGTTGGCGTTTGATGCTCAGGGAATGTAGGCCTCGTCCATTCGGACCAACTCGCATCGTCCAACGCCGTTCGCAAGTTGTGCTCATGAACATGGTCTCCAACTCCAATCGGATTCGATGCCAATCCAATTGGGAAACCGTATTTGATGACTGGTTGCTCAACTTCAATCGAACGCACCGCGAACTTATGGCCACGGGGAATATTCTGCCGCAATTGGATTTTTTCGTTTTGCGCAAATGTCAAAACGGTCCCAATTGGCAATGTATCCAACGCCACCGCAACATTGTCATTGTCGTGCAACTGAAGAAATCTTGAATTGGTTTCGGACATGTTTGCGTATTTGTATAATTTTTAGGGAGGAGCCAATTGAATGCATCAAGGCGTTTGAATATTGATCATTGCCTTGAGGACTTTACTTGCAGGATCGATCATAGTTGGGAATTCATCAGCCACATCGTCAAAATCTATTCGGTGTGTCACCCATGGAGTTGTGTCGATCGTGCCGTCTTCAATCAGGGCTATGATACGCGCAAAATCAGCAGGTAAAGCATTGCGAGAGGCACGGATTGTCATCTCTGGACGGTGCAGACTCGGGTGTTTGAAGGATACTTCTTCGGTGGTAATTCCCACGTAAACTAACGTGCCGGTCGGTGCGACGAACGACAGTGCTCCGGACATCGAACGGGCGTTTCCAGTCGCATCCGTAACGATTTTGAATAAGTCACCACCCGTAATTTCTTTCGCCTTATTCAATGCTGACTCAATGTCGCCCGCAAGAATAATGTTTTCAATTGCGTAGTTGTCGCGGCAGAATTGCAAACGCGATTCGGCAAGGTCCATGACTGTGATCCTGGCTCCTGTCAGACGCGAAAATTCTAAGGTGGCCAAACCAATCGGTCCCGCACCCACAATCAAAACGTGATCACCAGCGTTTGGTGCACCTCGATCAGTCGCATGGCAGCCGATAGCCAAAGTTTCGACCAGCGCCAGTTGCTCGAAGTTCAACTTCATGGAACGATGCAACTTCTCTGCGCGAACCAAGAAGCGGTCACAAAGCCCACCGTTTGTCATGACGCCAATGACCTTCAAGGCCGCACAACAATTCGGCGCACCGCTCCTACACGCGAAACAACTACCGCAATTCATATAGGGCTCGACACTACAACGGTCGCCTACTTTCACGTTGGTCACGCCACTTCCGAGAGCCAAGACCTCAACTCCCAACTCATGGCCGGGGATTCGCGGGTAATCAAAAAATGGAAACTTGCCGAGATAGCAGCTTACATCGGTGCCGCATATCCCCATTGTATGCGTTTGAACCAAGGCCTCTCCCGGTCCAGGTTCAGTCGGAGGGTCGATATCAAGACGCCGAAATTCTCGGGGCGCTACTAACTGCCAGGCTTTCATCAATTACCTTTTTCAAAAACCGAAGCGAAAATCAAGACTGCAACCATCGCTAGCCGCGGACTATTTTGAAAACGTGTGCGCGATCTCGTCGACCCCGACGCCGAACAGACCTCGCGTAATCTCTGACAATCCCTCTTGATCGCCTTCGAAATGAAAGGTTCGATGGACGTGAGTATAGGACTCTGACGGTTTCAAATTGAGCGCCGGCGACAACGTTTCCAATTCATAGAAAGGTCCAAGCATCCCACCACTTTCGTTCGGACCATCATTATACAAGTTAATAACGTCGCCAGCGAAAGGCTTCGGTTGTATCGGCCACAAATTGTTGGTGTAACCATTTGGAGCCAGCGCAGGCAAATTGAATTGAACGATCGTTAGAGACCCAATTTCCACG
>JAHEAM010000168.1 GCA_024642765.1 Planctomycetaceae bacterium | reverse complement strand
GTCAGCGGCGAGTAGCAGCTCTATTAGAAACTCGGGCGCGGCCTGCACTGCGAACGCGCCCAAGGGCAGCGTAGAGTTTCACGCTTGTACAAAAAAAGCCTTGGCCAGCAACGGGCCAAGGCTTTGCTCATGCCTTTTTGTTGATTCAATCTTTGGTGTCGCAAACAGCGGGGTCATAGCAGCAGCCCGTTGTGCTGATTGCGATATCGTTCCAAGGTTGAATTCAAGGCAGAGATTGAGTTGTAGAAATGGTCGTAGACTTCACGCCCCTTAGTTTTATTTCAGCGATTGTGTTGTGTCAGCAATCCGCATTTGGCCGAAGTAACGTTCGCGTTCTCGTAAAATGTAAAACATGAAATGCTTATTTTCTTTGAGTTCAGGTTGGTCGAGAATATAGGCTAAGTTTTCATACGATTCAGTCATGTAGCCGTGCATGGCAACGAGTATATCTCCAGTCTTGATTCCTTCTTTTTCAGCGGGGCTGTTGGGACGAACAGCTTCGATTTTCAAGCCATGCTGATAGTCTTTATGTCGTCCCAACATCTCCGCTTCGGTTGCAACGGAAAATCTGAGACCCAAGCGTGACCAAGCAATGGACTCGATGCTTTGGGTTTTAGGTCGTTCAAGGGCGAACGATACAACGCTATCGCCGTTAGGACGTTGTAAACCAATTTTAAGCGTGTCATCTTGGTTTGCCTCAATCAACGCACACTGCCAATCCAAGGCTCGAGATACTAAGGCGCCATCGATCGAGCGGATTCGATCGCCGGCCGCAAGCCCTGCTTGATAAGCTGCGGATTTTTCGTCAACGGCAGTGACTAGCAAATACGGTTGGTTGTTTTCGTAGCGTGTCGCGACTTGGATGCCTGAACTAATACGAGATTCAACGATTTCTTCCATCAACCGGGCCGCCACCTCGACCACATCATTGACAGGGATTGCAAACGCAATCCCTTGAGCACCAACGCGAACTGCAACGTTGATGCCAATCATTTTCCCATCCATGTTCAGCAGGGGGCCACCACTATTTCCTGGATTGATTGGTGCGTCGATTTGAATCAGGTCCTCGTAGACTTGATTGTCATTGATTTGAACCGTGCGATTAAGGTGACTAATAATTCCAGTTGTCACCGAGTTTTCGTAACCATAAGCGTTGCCCACGGCAGCGACTGTTTCCGCAAGCATTAGGTCCGAACTGGTACCCAAATGGATCGCATCGATCGAAGTCGTGGGCTCGATTTTGATGATTGCCAAGTCGGTGATGGGATCGCGGGCGACAAGCTTGGCGGTCGTTGATTGTCGATTGCCAAGGGTGACTTGGATCGTGCGAATGTCTTGAACGACGTGGTAATTCGTCAAGATGTAACCCCTTCGATCTATCACGACACCGGTACCCATGCCGTTGACATGGCGGACTTGGTCCGTTGCTAAACTCTCGTCAGGCGGTGCAATTGACTTTTGGCCGCGGAGGTTTACTACCGAGTTTCGGCAGTTCTCGACGGCTTCAACTAGTGGTGTCCGTCGGTTTGAGCGTTCTATTTGAGCAATCGCTGGGGCGATTGCCAATGTAGAAAGGCAAACACAAATTAACGGCACCAGGCATGCATTGGGTCGTAGGGCCATGTCAGGGTTTCGTTGGGTCGTCGGGTTACTTGCCGGGAAGCAAGCAAATCAAGAACGCCTTGAGCGTCACACAATGGTAATCGGAAACCCAGCTAGGCCGCTTTGTAATAAAACGGAGAAGCAGCAAACACTACCTAGATTAACGCCCAGAATAATCGGTATTTGTTATCCAAATCGCCACGTTGGAACTAATACCGACAAAAGCATTTGAGTTGTTTATTCTGAAAGGCGGTGGCGACTGATTTGATAGCGGTTTTGTCTACCAACAAATCTATGTCCGCGGCGCAAGTTCTGAAGTTGCACATTTCAGGGGCAGGTTTCAGCTTTAAACGACAAAACACGAAAAATGAAAACTCGAAACGTGCCAAGACAGTCCAGTTCGCGAGCGAATGACCGCTTTTTTGGGCCAATGTTTAATCCCTTGCGCTTCGGGCTTGTATTTGTGAAACTTCAAAACTAGGGCTTAGCAGCCTGTTGAAAAATTGTTCATCGCCCACGCAAGGTAGCGGAGCAGCGCAAGCTGCCCGGTTTTCTGCATGTTCCGCGCTGTCAGCGGATGGCTTGCGCCATTCCGCTACGTTTTTCAACAGGCTGTTAGGGCTCTTGCAACTTCAAAAATCCCATGCAGATGAATTCGTCCAAGCTGCTACTGTGTTGACCGTGTTAGCCGCGGCGAATGTCTGAGCCAGGAAAGCGGACTTGAATTCGGAAAATGTGTTTGGTGTGTTTTTCGACAACTCCCGTTTCAAGATTCACGTGGTCAGCTAATTCGTGAATGTTTTTGTCGACGACGGCCTGAAAGCCACGTTCGGAGAAAATGTCGATTAACATCGCCAAGGCACTAGGGCGCTCGAAAATAGGATCTTCGCTATTGACGATTGCCCAGCCAACAAGAGCATGTCGAATAATGATGGGCATGAATCGGTCATTGATAATATGAATTACTTTTTTGAACAATTCCGGTTGTTCCATCACGTATTTGTCGAGACGCTTGACCAATTCGATTCTGGCATTGCCTGCAATTTCGCTAGCAAGTGGGATGACGCGAATCAAATCGTAAGTTGCTTCGTCAAGCTCAAGAGAGCTTTGGTACTGCAGCTCGCAGAGAATATTCTTTTCAACCTCTTCCACAGTCCCCCGAGCATTGATGAAGTGGTAATGGTAGATTTCGCGTAGGCTTTGCAGCGCCTCCCATGTTTGTTCCTTGAAAACGCGATAGCGATGCCTAGCTGCCTCAATATCCAAGTCGGTAGTTCGCAGTTCTTGAAGTTCCCCAATACCAGTAACAGTGACTTGTTCGTTCTGTTGTTGAATGTCTCGACCACGTTTGAGTTGACGTTCGACGCTTTCTTTTTCCTCGACGAATAGAACCATCACGTGGATTTCAGGTCGTCGGAAGTGCATTGCTAAATTCGTGCCTTTGAATTCACCATGCAGTTCATTGATTTGATCAACAAGTAATTTGACAAATTCGACTTGAACGTTTGTTCGTGGGAATCCGTCGAGCAAGGCTCCATCGCGATATTGTTGTTGAATCAAGATCTTGAGAAGTAAACTAATAACCTCGCGATCTCCGACGAGTTTTCCTGCGTCTTTGATTCGTTTCATTTCTGGCGTGTTGAGAAGCGAACTAATCACCACGGGTTCGCCCACGAATCCACGGGCTTGCATGATGAATTTTGTTTGTGTGCCTTTTCCTGAGCCTGGGGCACCACCGAGCAAAATGATGGATTTCGGGAAACGAAGATTTTGGCGGCCGACACTGGCTTCTAACTCAGTCCAGGCGGTTTGGAAAATGACCTTTGCGTCCTTGATTTCTAGGTCGCCTTCATGCGAAACGGTTTTTTTTTCGAAGCCGTGTTGGTCGTTTGTCATGTTGCGAATTCCAATTCCGAAGATTGAAAGTGTGCTGAGGATTGACGTATCACGAAAGCAATGATAGAGCGTTCGTTTACGTCGGGAATCGATTCAGTGACGAGAGTGTCTCAATCGAATCAGGCTAGATTGTAACCCAAAATGGGCAGCAGAAAACTTCCAAGAGAATTTGTCACATTAAAGCTGGAGACAATCAACCCTGATCGTTAGGGTTTGTGCAATGATTCGAATTGTAACGCTTGGGCGACGACATCTTCCCAAGGTTTTAGGTAGGGTAAGGGGTCGGGGATTCCCAAACGATGAAAGGCGAGGATTCGTTCGACGTCCGAGCCGGTCAGGCCCGCTGATTCGCCGGCAGCATTAGGGGAATAACTGGTCAACGTGTTGCGGAAAACGCGTTGAAAATCAAGACCGAGATTCTCGATTGATGAATGGGCATCTTTTAAGATTTCAAATTTATCTGCATGCAAATAAGGTAAGTACAGCGTGACGTTTTGGGCGCCCCAATTACCCAATTCAAACGCTGCCATAAGTGCCTGATAAAACTCCGGACGGCAGTCTGGGTAAATCGCGTGGTCACCACTATGCACACCCAAGCCAAATTTGATCGGCTCGGTTGATTGTGGCGAACGCCTCATGGCAAGCGAAAGCGACCAAGAGTAACAAATTGACGCGAAGATCGCGTTTCGATTTGGGACAAATGTCTCCTTCATGTTTTCTTGTTCGTAATGTCCTGTCGGAACATTCCAGTTCTCCGTTGTCAGAGCCGAATACATCAACGGTCCGACACTCGTCAAATCAACCATTCGCCAGTCAACGACCAAATTGTGTTCGCGGAAGTATTCGAGATTCGCCTTGAGTCGTTCGATTTCAAGCGAATGCTTTTGCCCGTAATCAAAACTTAACCCGTGGACGCGGTAGCCGCGGCTCAATAGATGCATCAACAGACTGGTCGAATCCATGCCGCCGCTCAAGGCAACGACCGCAATACGCTCCGCTTGCGCATTGGAGAGTTGATTCAATCCGGTCGCATTTATCGCCATAAATTGTCGTCTTGAAAGGGATGCAATGGAGCGTCAAACCGAGGAGTTGGTAGCGACCTGAGGCAAGCGGCTGCGAACGCCATGTCGTCCTTGGTCGTGATTTTGATGTTGAGTGGTGAGCCATACACGATCGAAACTTTCGCACCTGTGGCTTCCACCAGTTGAGATTCGTCGGTGGGAAGGAACTCTTCTTTACGACTCGCGAACGCGTTGCGAAGTAAATTCACTTCGAAGCATTGCGGTGTTTGGGCTTGCCAAAGTTGTTCACGCGACACAGTTTCAGCTACGGTTTTCGAGTCGACTGATCGTTTCAGTGTGCTGGTAACGGGGGTGGCTAGTATCGCCGCCCCGAATTTAGCACCGGCATCCAGAAGGCGTTCGATCCATTCGTCGGCCAGGCAAGGCCTCGCCGCATCGTGAATCACGACATGGGTTGCATCGGCGGAGACTTGCTTCAATCCGTTTTGGATGCTCAAGCAACGCTGGCTGCCACCCGCCACCAAATCGAAGCCCATTACGGCAATGTTGGCCCCGAAGCGACTACGAAAATCTGCCATGTCGTCTGGGGACACCACAACGATGAGTTGGATGACGTCTCGATGGGCGAGAAACTTTTCTGCCGAATACAGCCATACGTGTTTTTGATTGAGCAGCGCAAAAGGTTTCTTGAAGTGTGCGTCTTTAAATCGCGAACTTGCCCCAGCGGCAGCAAGGATGACGGAATATTTCGCCATTACGATGTTCCTTTCATCAGAGCGATTCTATTCATCCCGCAATACAACTTTGACATCCATATTTTTGCCGCCTCTCAAGACCGATAGGACGATTGTTTCGCCAGGTTGTTTTTGTTCGATGATTTGGTCGATCTGTTGAGAACTATCGACCTTGGTGCCATCAATGGCCAAAATAATGTCCGCGTTTTCATAATCCTCGTATTGGCGCCGCATCACGATGTTTCCAATTCGCTCTATTTTTTCGCGTAGTTCAACTGCCTGCAATCCTGCCTGCTCGGCAGCACCGTTTGGCTTGAGAATGCCAATCCCCAAACCGGCGCGTGTTGGAAAATAAACTTCAATTCCAAGGGACGCACGTATGACCTTGCCAAATTGAAGAAGTTGCGGCACCACGGTGCGAATGGTATTCACCGGAATCGCGAAACCGACGCCTGTGTTTTCGCCAGTCAACGATGCGATCGCGGTGTTCATACCAATCAACTCGCCACTGCTATTGAGCAATGGGCCGCCCGAGTTACCTTGGTTCAATGCGGCATCCAATTGAATGATATTTGACATCATACGATTTGTTTTCTTGGAGGCTAGGCTTCGGTTCAGGCTAGAAACAATACCTATTGTTAATGTGCGTTCTAGCCCGAAGGGGTTGCCGATCGCCAAAACTTTTTGACCGACCTTGAGGTTTTTTGATTCGCCAAGTGTCAACGGCAAGAGGACTTCGGCTGGTGCTTCAATTTTTAACACGGCAAGGTCGTTTGATGGATCGGTTCCGATCAAGTTCGCCTGGTAGCTCATGCCATCGAACATAGTGACCTCTATGATGCGACTATCCTCAATGACGTGAAAGTTGGTCACGATGTGTCCGTCTTTGTCGAGAACCCATCCCGAACCGGAGCCTTCCGTTTCGACACCGTACATGCCTTTGATTCGAACACCACGAGTGTTGATGTTAACGACACTGCGATTGCAGCGTTCATAGATCGAGACGTTTGTGTTTTCTTCCGCAGAAAGTTTGGCATCCTGTTGTCGGATGGGCGCTAGTGCAGTCGGTGTTTCCTGGACCGCAATTTGTTCGTTTGGATTCTCTGCAAAGATGAAATACGAAAGTTGATTTTTAAATGTCAACGAAAAAACGCCGCCTATCATTGCGGACAAGAGACAAAAGAGGATTGGATTTTTCATGGATTTCTCGTCACTCAAAACGTGTTAAGCAAGAAGATAAAATGCTACGTCGATTGAATTGTTTTGATTTTACACGATTGTTCAAGGCTGACGAGTCTATGGCGAAATTGTTAGCCTGTAATTTCGACATATTCGACACGACTCACGCATGATCCGCAATGTTTGCCTGAGCGGCAGTCTTTTGCCAACCAAAGTATATTGGTTGAGCCGATGAGTTTACCAAGACCAATTGACCTGAACGCCGTGTCGAAAAACGCCTTGTCGAATTCCAAAAAAAACCTGTTCGACGCCATGAAATTCTAGGTGTCGTGTTAAATCGAGGAAGCGAACATGATTGATACCTTGCTTGCATTTTGTACGCTGATTTTTTCGAGCATGGATCCTGGCTTGGTCAATCAACTTGGCCAGTGTTCATCATTTTCCATTTCAACGGGAAAGTCAGAACTATTAAGACACCCTCGATTTGACTTGGAGTTTGTCGTAATTGAAGAGCAGTTACCGTTAGAAGTTGATTTTGCGGACGACGACCTTGCTTTTGCCGAAATCGCACCTTCGTTCTTGCCATGCATTCAAGAAAATGGCGACATGTCGGAAGTATTATTGACCAAGCTTAATCAGTCAATTTCTGATTTTGACGACGTTGCCATAACGATGGCCAACAAAGTCGGCGATCTGTTCGCCACGGGACTTGAGCTCGTACAGGATCAATTTGTCAATTGCCAAACGGAACTAGTGATTGCCAGATTGGAGGGAATGGTCGCTGACGTACCGCCTCAAAATACGTATTGGACCTATTACGAGATATTTGATCGTTGGAATGTTGTCTTGGTCGATGCTCGGCCGGTAATCGAGCCAATCGATCGATTATCAAATTTAAGTACTGCTGTAACGAAAACTAAGGAATCGCAAATATCCCATTTTTGGACGCATACTGTGGCATTAAATTGGCGAGGTGGGTTTAGAAAAATCGTAATTGGATTGAATGAAGCTGATGCGTTCTGCCGGCGAATTTCGTTTATCGAGATTTCCGTTCCAGTGATTCGTCTAACTGCCGAAGATGGGGCGAGGGGCAAGGGGTCCAATATTCTCCCTTACGGTGAATGCTGGTTTTTGGGTGAATAAAGGGGCTGTCCAGTCACGAATAAGTAAAAATCGTATTCCGTTTTAGGTTTGAACGTAGCAATTGTAATTGTGGGGCCTTATTCCATTCGTTATTCAAAAAGATTGAGCTTTTTGGAAGATCTGTGAGCAATTGAGACAAACTGTTGAAGCGTCACGAATGAACGTCTTTTGTCGATGTTGGCAGTAGGACCGTTAAAACGCGAGCCAGATTTGGTTTTTCCATG
>JAHEAM010000642.1 GCA_024642765.1 Planctomycetaceae bacterium | reverse complement strand
AATTGCGCGGCAAAACACTGGGCATTGTCGGATTGGGACGAATCGGGCAATCGGTTGCTCAGAAAGCAAACGCATTTGAAATGACGGTCATCGGCTTTGATCCCTTCCTGCCCCCGGAACGCGCTTCCGAATTGAAGATTGACCTCTATTCGGATATCGAAAAAATGCTTAAAAAAGTTGACTTCCTGACTGTTCATACACCACTCACGCCCGAAACCGAAGGCCTCGTCAACCGCGAGCGATTGTCGACGATGAAGAAAGGTGTCCGCCTCATCAACTGTGCCCGAGGTGGCATCTACGACGAAGGCGCCTTGGTTGAAGGACTGCAGTCGGGACAGATTGGTGGCGTTGCGCTAGATGTTTATGCCAACGAACCTTGCACCGATAGTCCACTGTTTCAAATGCCAAGTGTTTTGTGCACACCGCACTTGGGAGCGAGTACTGACGAAGCACAAAAACTAGTGGCCTTGGAAGCCGTAGAGTTGCTTGTCAACTATTTACGTACCGGCGAGGTTCGACATGCGGTAAACGCAATGGCGATCGATGGCAAAATGTTAGAGAAAATGCGATCACCTATCGATCTGGCCTATCGACTCGGACGATTGTTACATGGATTGCACGGTGGTGCCGTCGAAAAATGCGAAATGGAAATCGAAGGCGACTTAGCTGCTACGGATACTCGTCTCCTTTCGTCAGCTTTTTGCGTCGGGCTACTGCGCGATGTCATCGACAATATCAATCTGGTTAACGCCGAGATGCTACTGCGTGAGCGCGGCGTCGAGCTTGTTCGCCAAACATCGGCGAAACAAGGGGCCTTCAGCAGTGCAATCACGGTCGAAATTTCCGGATCCGGTCGCAAAGCTCAGGCATCCGGAACGGTCATCGGAAACAACCTCCTGAGACTAGTACAGCTCGAAGGATTTCATTTAGAAACTTTCCTATATGGACATTTGCTTGTCTTCACACATCGCGATGTGCCGGGCATTATTGCCTATGTCGGAGCAATCCTGGCTGAAAGCCAAATCAACATTGCTCAAATGGTGGTAGGTCGATTGGAAAACAGTCCTGGTGGCGAAGCTATCGGCGTGTTGAATTTGGATAGTCGTCCACCCCAAGAATCCATCGACGGAATTTTGAAACACGGGGACATCTCGTCCGCCCGAATCATTGAACTCCCGAGCCTAGAATCGCTCCCCGAGTTTTTGCATTAACACGCAAAAAGCGGCACCCAAACAAGTCATTCGAAAATCAAATATACTTACTAAAGACGATCACTTTGAAAGCGCAGGAATTTGAATCATGACATCGGTGCCGAAATTGAATTTCAATACGCATTAAGGCCAGAATTGAGTATTGAAAAGTCTATATTTGCGACTCCAAGTTCAATAACTCTGTGTTCTCGGTGCGCTCTGTGGCAGTCGTTTCCTGTACCAAGTTTCCAATCGATTCAATTGTCACAATCCGTCTGAGCGCGACTGCAACCTCAGGCTTTAACGATTTTTGGTGCACGGACGATTCAAGGATGCTTTTCGATGGATTATGCTAAGCCCAAGGTGTTTCGCCAGCTAACATCTCAATGACAACCTTAATACGCGGCTTTCACCGGATTGGAAGTGGCTTCACGTTAGCATGATGCAAGACTGCCGAGTGCAACACATGTCAAGCCAGCCCCATTCCGCTGACTCTAACGAATCATATTCTGAGATTGGTCGCATTTTGGTTGCAACGCGTTGTGTATTCGCGTTTGTAATCCTACCTCTATTGGTTGTCGTCTTCATAAACGCATTTTCTTACTGGCAACAGCGATTGGATGAGACAGCATCCAACATAATTTTGATCGTTTGGGCGTTTGCAATGATTCTTTGGTTTCCAAAAATCATTCTTGCCATAGCGTTTCAGCGACGTCATTTGTCAGCAGCCCGGCAAATGAGAATCAACGAATGGCTGGAGATTCGAACTGCAAGAAAGATTGAATTGTATATCTGGAAAACTGGGAATTCGATTTGCAATGCGATTGCATTCCGTACAATATTTGGCCGCATCCAAATTCTTTTCTCCGACTTGCTGCTGCCGTACTTTTCTGATCGCGAACTCGCCGCCATCGCGCGCCATGAACTGGCACATTTGAAACGTGGACACGCATCGATGCGATTGGTTTC
>JAHEAM010000167.1:5131-7824 GCA_024642765.1 Planctomycetaceae bacterium | reverse complement strand
TTGTTGTCCAAACAGCCGCGGAGTACGAGACATATCAAAAAGTGGTCGACGCTGTCCCCCAGACGGATTTTGGCATCCAGCCAAAACGACGATCAAAAGCGAAAGGATTATAAAGCGGCGTTTCATTGAGCCATAAGGGTTGGGGGAATCCATTGAATTCACGGTCAAATTTCGGGGGGATCGTAGCGACAGCTTTGGGAAGCGTAAAGACCAATCATCGGATGGGAGTGATAGCGTTTTTTGTAGACCGCTCATGGTTAAAACACGGGAATAATAGGACAGGCACTCCTGCCCGTTAGAACATCCGCACTCATGTCCGTCAAACACTATTATCCCTTACGCCGCGCGACGTTCTTGTAGTAGGTGTTGCAATTCTACGCTTGCATAGTTTCCGTAAAAGCGTTTGATCCAATGACGTCGGCGTGCATGCGGAATGTGTGGCTCCCAACCCCATCGCCGAAATAGGCGATCGGAAATGCGACTATTCGTAACCTCACACAAGATTGCATCGCTTCGTTTGACAAGTGCAACCAAGTCCAAAATCTGCAGCGCAAGATGAAAGTTTTTCAGCCCCGACTGCCATGACGACTCGATATAACTCAGTGTCAAATAGTTCGAGTGTGCCAGCGGTTGGTTGTAGAACAAACGACAATCTCCAGAATCGCCGCGCTGATGTTTCCAGGCGCCCAACCAAGTCACTTCTGGTATAGAAATCAATTTAGGCCACGGCCGAAATTGAATTTTTTCCAATTGCCCCTGATTCGTGACGATCAGCCCGTAGCGATTGCGGCTGATTCGCTCGCGTTGGCTGCCGATGTCTTGTATCGATTGAAACCAATCCATGTCTCGCAATTCCGTAATGAATCCTGAAACAAAACGTGCCTAACAATAGAGAGCAATTAATCACCCGCGCCCGGTATGCCCATTCAGGAAACGCAAACTGAAAGAACTTAGTTCAGCCTTCTTCATGCTCACTATCGCTGCCTCGCATCAAACGCATCCCCCACATCATCGGCCAAGACAAAATACCAAACAGACCCAAAACCGCCAGGAGCAATGTAGGTTGCGCAAAGTAACCTGGGGCTGCCCAATGATTCCAGACACCATCCCAATTGATGATCAGTAACACAGTCGCCAACGACAGGTAGGGACCATAAGCCAACGCACGATGTTTTGTAAACACGAATTGCAAGAGCGCAATTACAAGCGCCGCAAACGGCGCAATCCCAAACACAAGCAGTGCCGGCTGCCACCCCAGGAACGCACCGATCATGGCCATCAAGGTTACATCTCCGAAGCCCATTGCTTCCTGTTGCAATGCCGAGTTTGCAATCAAACGAATAGCCCAAATAATCCCGCCCCCAAACGCCAAACCCAATACGGCACTCAGTAAACAGACAAAAGCTTCACCGCGCGCAAACCAAAACCAGGCGTACACTAGCGACAACATAAACCATAGACCCAACAACAAATAAACGTAGCCAAAAGGGCCGCGTTCCTCAGTTCGAATGTTGCAAGTCGCTCGGCGTCGTGGACGCAGGATACTTGCCCACATGATTCGAATTCCGCGTCCGACGCCGTAGCGCAGCGTGCAAATCTTCGGCATCAACGCAACGCACCACACGCCAAAAACAACGATCCCCACTGCCAACCCACGCCAATTTTCAAACCAATCAATTTGCTGAGAATTGAGCTTCAACGGTGACATGAAGGTGAGATGTTCATAAGTAACACCAGCCAAACCAACCATGGTTTCTGGCAATCGAAAACTCGGAAACACAACCGCAAACCCGAGCGCCATGAGGGTGCCTGGTAGAGTTATCGAATCGGGAATCGTCTGTTCGTCAAAGTCGATGAATGTCGCAGTTACCAACAACACAACCAACAAAAAATGTCCCGTGAACCAAATTTCGCCTTGGCCCGCAGGCAACTCAACGGCACCGCCGGTCAATCCACTAGCCATTTGCCAGTAATAAAACCAAACCGTAAAAACGGCAATCGCAAGCTCAATCAGCATCGGCCGAATCCAGAAGCCCCGACCATGCAAATTCCATTCGCGTCGTAGACGCAACCATCCGACGATCGGCATTCGATCCAGAACAGTCCGCGGCTGTGCAGCGGAGTGCGCCAAACCCAATGGACTAATGGGTCGGACTCCGAAATAACAAAGCTGATAAATGGCCCAATTAACCACTGAGCCGACAAATGCGCCGAACAAAAAAAGAATGACAGGGAATAGAAATGCCACTGACTGTCCCGACGCTTAGAAACAATTGAACGACTTAAACGACTCTAAATTATTTATCGGCCTGCCTCCACCAGCAGACGATCTTGGCTACAAGTTCTTCGACCGATCGGGAGTCAACATCGACAGTGTAATCGGAACAAGCGGCATAAACGGACTGTCGCTGCTCAAGAATCTGCTGGACTTCTGCGAGTGTCGAAGTCGCTCCCGAAAGTGCCGGCCGTTGTGTTTTCGAATGAGGATCGGCATCAATTCGCTGTGCCAGCAACTCCGCTGTCCCGCGTAACCAAATCGTTTTGCCTGTGGCCTTTAAGAAACGCACGTTGTCCGGTCTCAGCACGACTCCGCCGCCCCAGGCAACAACAATCTGCCGCTGCCGACATAACGCTTCAACTGTCAATGCTTCTAAATCACGAAAACCACTTTCCCCATGTACCAAAAACAGCTC
>JAHEAM010000167.1:0-5121 GCA_024642765.1 Planctomycetaceae bacterium | reverse complement strand
GCAGGTGCATTTGCAGTTGCTCGTCTGAATCAAAGAACGGTCGGCGCAATTGTCCGGCCAACACCTGTCCAACGGTTGTCTTTCCCGCCCCGCGATAGCCAATAAGATACAAATTCATGGCTGCTCAAAATAAGGGCTCAGGATAACAATGAAACGGCGGGATGCGTGTCAGCGAGAATTTGTTTAATAAACAGCGGCACTGGTAGCACGTTTTACTTCATTACGCATCAACGATAAATCTGCCGTTTTGCCAGTGAACAATTCGTATTGAGCGGCAGCTTGGCGAACAAACATATCGACCCCCGTGATCGTTTCACAACCTGCCTTGCGCGCTTGTTTGATAAACAGCGTTTGTTCAGGATTGTAAATCGTATCGAAAACAACCGTGCGATGATCAAACCACTCTGTTTGAAACGGTGATTCGTCCATTTCTGGAAACATCCCCAGCGGCGTACAGTTGATCATCAACTCGCAATCGAAGTTTTGTCGCGCGACCCAATCGATTGCTTTGCATTTAAGTTCCGCGGCAAGTCCTTCGGCCTTGCGAAAATCCCGAGCTGTCAACGACACGAGTGCCCCTTTCTTGACCAATCCATAGGCGATCGTCCTCGCGACACCACCCGCACCTATGATCATGACTCGTTTGCCAGCGAAACAATTCGGTTCGCTTGTGTCGATTCGATAATGCTCGCCGATAACAGCCATCGCAGCACCGATATCCGTGTTGTAGCCAAAGGCATTTTCGCCCCGAAAAACAGCTGTATTCGCAGACTTGAGCCCCACGACACTATCATCGAGTGCGTTCAGGCATTTCAAAATTTTTTCTTTGTGAGGCAGCGTTACACTCAATCCGCGAATGTCCATTTCGGGACAATGCCGAACAAACTCCTCCAAGTATTCAGCGGGTACACGGAACGGTAGGTAGATCATATCCAAACCGTCCTGTCGCAACATCGCGTTGTGCACGCGAGGACTGTGGCTGTGCGCGACCGGATCGGCAACGACGCCTAATACGGTTGTGGACGGCTTGAGCGTGTCATAGTGATAATAGTCACGCAGTTCCTTCCAACTGAGTTGCCCCGGTGCGATTTGTCGGTCATCATCGATGGAAGCGTACGTCCAACGGGAGCCAAATTTTCCGCAGAGCACCCGTGACATCAGCCCAATTTCACCCATGCAAAATGCGACCGTCGGAACATCGGCGTTACGGCACAATCGCAGCATGCGAATATTGTCCATCGGATTGTTGGCAAGAGTTGCGATCTTCACAACATCCGGATCGAGCTTCTTCAACTGCCGAAAGATTTTGTCTAGGTCTTTGGGTGTTTCAGAAAAGTTATGGTAGCTGATGATCCGTTTCGTTTTTCCGTATCGGGGAATTTTGTCGGCGACAGAATGCTCCAAGTCAACATAATCGACTCCGTTGGCAATCGCAGTCCGCAACAGAACCAAACGATCGTCCTCCGAGCGCATCCAACGACCGCCTTCCTCGGGTCGGCGGCACGTAATGATTACTTGAGTTGTTCGGTTTTCGAGCAAACGCGTCATGTCGACTGGTCGACGGATATAATCCAGTCGCAGTTCAACTAACTCGACGCCTTCCGCGGCCAAATGCTCGTATTCGGCAAGCATCATCCGATGCCGCCCCCGCCCAATGCTTACGCAAATCATGCTGCTTCAAAATGGAAAGTTGGATTCAAGGTTGAAAACCTGTTTCCCCAAAGGAGCCAGGCAACAGGAAATAAGTACAGATAGGTTCAGCCACTTTGGATGTACCTTCATGACAAACACCATTCTAGTTGCCCTTTCGGCCTAGCGATACGGTGCAGTTACCATTTCAACGAATCCTCCAGGGACTCCGTTTCAATTACGAAATGCCCTCCACAATTAGCATCCAAAAACACACCTAATCTTCACTTCCTAGAACCTAATGTGGCCGATATTGAGCATGTGCGTGAAATCAACGCGGCGAAAATATTCAAAAAAATCAAGTATTGAGAGTTCAAGATATGGATTATGTTAGCCACCCAACCATCAGCAATTTCCACGTCTTTTCCTCAAGCGGACCACCGTTCATGATACTAGTTCAATAACTGTATTTTTTGTCGGCTAATACTTGTCGTTGAAGAGGACTATGACACTCGCATTGGACACCCTCCCGAGCTTAAGGTTTTGTCTGTCAAAAATGAATTGATGGTCATGATGGATTCCTTTCCCACCGGACATGGGGAAGTAAACGTCTTAATCGTTCCCCGTCGTCACTTGGTGTCGTTGTCGTATGTTACTGACCAAGCAACGTTGGCAAATACGCTGTGCGATTGCTGATGGTTTGGGAGCAAGCTTTAGCCGAGTAACGTGCCAATACCTTCTGGCGATTGTCGCCGCGAGCTTGGTTTATTCAAATACCACTTGGATGGATGGGATCTTGATTCTCGCGATGGGTTTACTGACGAAAGGATGTTTGCCGATTGCGTTGTCGATGACCGCGTCGTCATTGCCCAAACATCATTTGGAATTGGGATTTGGCTGAAATCAAATGATTACTGGATTGGCGGCCGCCATTTCTCCAGCAATATTGGGCGCCTTGGCAAACCATTTTGGCTTGGCCCCAGCCGGAGCGATCATGGGCTGCCTGTCATTCCTCGCAATCACGGTTTTGATCTGCAAAAGCCGCAACTAGAAAATGGCGATTCCAATCGCTTTCGTAATTTTTGCAATCGTTTGTTTTTGAATGTTTGCGGACATCAGGGATTGGTTGATTTCTAGTTCGATTCCAAGGTAGGAATTGGCGACGAAACGTTTTCTAAGGTACGTCGTGAAGCCATCCGCGCGCCCCAAGTAGGGATAATTTCTGCGGACTCGCCACTCGGGTACCGAATTCAAAAAATGCCTTCGCAGCCGTTCGCAAAAAGTCTGCTCCTGTTTGCGGCGAGAGTCGTACAACAGGCCAATCTCGGCCGTTCGTAAGACGCCATCCAGAACTGGCGTGAAACTATGTAGCGAAAGGTGCAAAACGATTCGGCCAGTTGCGACATGGCGTTCGATTTCATTTTCGACTGCCAGGCGGTACGGCAAGTAGAACTTCTCAACAATCGATTGACGCTCGCATTTATCGAGAGTCATTGAAAATTCTGAAAACAGACGCGGATGGTTCAGCGAACGATTAACCTCGACCAACAACCGCGAAACACTTGTTGAAAAAAGCGGTGCCGAGAGTTTGCACTGCAGTGCCTGCCCAAGATTGAGCGTGCCCGGGTCCCAGCCTCGATGCGAATCCAAAACTTTCTCATGGCCGGCGAAAAGCTGTCGATACTTGGCCGGCACGGCATTCGTTGCGTGCTCGCACGACAGCACAACAATCAGATTTGAATTTTGATTCATTTCCTAATCTGCTTAGACCTCAAACATTTCATTTGTCTGCAAGCAGCGGCATAGCTCTCCATAGATGTCGTGAAGCAATCCTGAATCGCCTCCAACTTGCTGATTGATTCGCTTTGAAAGGCAACCCTTATCAAATATCGAATGAATGATCTTCTGGGATGTCGACGAGATTGTTTTGCCATACACGGACGCATTGATCCGTTTGTAGAGTGAACGCCAAATCTCTTCAACGCTCGCCTCATGGCCGTCCATTCCATAGACCCGCAGCAGTTCTGGGTTTTTGACCACGGTGCGGTCGCCAATGCGAATCACTTCCAAAAACAAACCGGCTAGTGGCGCAACATCAATGACTTTTTGTTCTTCCAGCGATACCCAAACCTCTTCGACCAACAATTTCAACGCGCCCACAATCAGTTTAACAATTGCAATATCTGCCGAAACGCATTCTTGGATATCGACTACACGAATTTCAATAGCTCCGCGTTCAAATCTCGCAATTGCTCCACGTGAATTCAAAAATGGCTTTTGCAGAATGCCGTCTTTGTCAAACGGTGCGATGTCCGCATACGTTCGCTGAAAAATCTCGCGATCATAATCAGCTTCGGAATAAACCGGTTCTGGAATGATTCGGCCGGCGATCGAAGGAATCTTTGCTGAGTTCTGGCGATAGACCTCCATGCGATAGTCAACGAAGCCTGTGATATGTCCGTCAGCAACCGGCGAACTCGCTGAGATTGCGGGTATCAACGGCAGCAACAAACGAATTGCCGCATGCAATCGCGCAAACTCAGCATCATTAGCAAACGGCAAATTGATGTGCGTGCTTTGTAAATTCGCCCAACCATGTCCACGACAATCGAAGATTCGATTGTAGGCTTCATATACCGGGTTGTACTCGTGTGGCCAAAGTTTAAGTTCCCGCATCGGATCCATCCATGGATGCATGGCAGTCGGCATCAACTGTGCGCCAAACTGATCGGCGATCTCGTTGATGCGTCGAACGTTTGCCTGAAACAAATCAGCCAAATCAGCTAAATCCGTTGCAGGTCCATTCGTCTTGATCTCGAGAACATGCAATGCCAACTCGTTCGACCAAGCAATATCGCCGTTCTCGAAATCGGATGTCAATTCTCCAGCCGCTGCCCGCAAAATTTCATCCGCGATCGGCCGCACATCGAGCGAAACAGAATCGACGATCATGTATTCCAGCTCAATTCCGTAGCCCGCAAACAGGTGCAGGCGTTCTGATTCGTTGTTCATTTTCGATTGTTTGAAAAAGTTAGTGGGAAATAGGCAGGATTGACTACCCGTTTTGGACGCGTCGTCAATTCTTTAAGTCCTAAAAATGTTATCGACTCGATTGTTCCCTTAGAAATATCGCGACTTTTTCTGCTCAATCCGCCGCAGGAAAACACTCATGATTCGCAAGTACAATTCATCTTTAAGAATTTTATCTTCGACTCCTGCATCAAGATTCGGATTGTCGTTTACCTCAATCACGTAAAACTTTCCATTTGATTCCTTAACGTCGACGCCATACAAACCAGCGCCAATCAGATTAGCAGCTTTCAAAGCCGTCTGAACAGCCTTGCGCGGCGCCCATTCAACAGGCATCGTCTCAAACCGACCGTAGTGATCATCGCCAGCATCGTTGTGATTAATGATTTGCCAATGACCCGACGCCATAAAATATTTGCAGGCATAGATCGGCTGTTGATCAAGAATCCCAATTCGCCAATC
>JAHEAM010000166.1:6520-7833 GCA_024642765.1 Planctomycetaceae bacterium | reverse complement strand
TGCAAAAGCGGTTCAAGATCAGTTATGTGTTTGCACGAATGGCTAACTCGGTCCTCGTGCCTGCAATTTTGATGTTGCATTGGTTTTTGAAACTGCGATTGGACAGTCTGACGCGTCCTGCACCGTCAGTGACTTGCATGCGCGAGGCGCAAACAAACAAACGCGCAGTACATCGTGCGCGGTCCCTGCCTTATTTCTTTTCTTAGCGTTCGAAAGCACGGCGGATTGAGTCTCTGGAGACTGGAATCACCTTCGTGTTTGCAGTCAGGTCGGTGCGAAGAATATCGACGTTCTTTTTTGAGTTCGGATTCGTCATCGAGAATTTGACGATGTAAATGCTGGCCTGAATGCCTTGTTCACTGTAAATCGGTGGCCAAAATTCTTGGGCTTGAGTCGCCAGCGAACTTGCGAGCAACCGCGTTGCCCGACCCGAAAAACCGCCCATAACCATTTCCAGGCGCCCCAACGATTCGCGGTGTACATAACAAAGAAACGCGCAATCTTCCTTGTTGTTCGCGGGTGCGAGTTGCCATTGCCCGTTTTCGTCTTCGTAGTAGATGCCCGGTTCATTCGAGGGCATCGATTTGGATAAGGAGACGCCGCCGGCACAGGAGGCAGGATGCGGGTCATTGTCGCGATAGCGAACAAAAAACGGTACATGGCGGTCTTGTGGCGTTTTCACATCATCTTGTGAAACAAACGGTTCGCAATTGAATGCATTGGCCAGAATGATCTCGACCACTGGATTGCTCTTCGTACTTCCGATGCCAACGATGGCCTTGTCGGAATGCGAGGTTGCAAATTCTTTGTAAACTCGAGTCGCACGTTCCAAGACTTCTTCTTGCGGGGCTTGACCAGGGCTCCAAACCAAACTTTGTTTTAAATACTCGGGGTGTGGAATAGCGTAGTCATTGGTGTGATCGGACATGCTTTCCTTGCGATGCTTCGCGGTACCGCCCAGCGTCGTGACGCCGTTCAAGAGTTCACCCAAGAGCACGGAGTCGGAGGCGACAACGTAAGACACCTCAGGCGTGTCCGCTACGACATCGCAGCGGACGCCCAGTACCAATTCCAAACGACTGCGCCGAGCCATCAGCTCCCAAAAATTCTCGGGTTCAATTGCAAATAGCGCACCAGGCAATTCGGCTGCCGTGGCATGTCCATGCTCGATCAAATAGTCGCAGAGTCGCGACAGGGCCTTGAGGGGGACGTAACGAAACTCATTTTTGAGAAGTGCAGCAACCTGATGGCGGTCTAGCCCCGTGTATTCGACTATGGTTTTAATCGTGCCAGGACGTTTCCGGGCGTGAGGA